>JBDTMD010000329.1:0-3451 GCA_039934435.1 Burkholderiales bacterium | reverse complement strand
CGCGCGACGTCAGCGAACAGGTACGAATTACGCAGGCCCTGGAAACGGCGCGCAATGAGGCGGAGATCGCCAACCAGGCCAAGTCGAGCTTCCTCGCCGCGATGAGCCACGAAATCCGCACCCCGATGAACGGGGTGATCGGGATGCTCGAAGTGCTGCAGCAAAGCAGCCTGCTGGGCCACCAGGTGGAAATGGTCGAACTGATCCGAGAATCGGCGTTTTCCCTGCTGACCATCATCGACGACATCCTCGATTTCTCCAAGATTGAGGCCGGCGAGCTGGAGATCGAACGCGCGCCCACGCCGGTGGCGCAAGTGGTGGAGAACGCCTGTGGATTGTTGGACAAGATGGCAGGAACAAAAGGGGTGGAACTGACGTTGTTCACCGACCCAGCTATTCCGGCAGAAATCCTGGGCGATGCGTTGCGGCTGCGCCAGGTGCTGATCAACCTGGTCGGCAACGCCATCAAGTTTTCCAGCGTGCAGGACCGCCCTGGCCGGGTGTCGGTACGGGCCTTGGTGGTGGAGCGCGGTCCGGCGCAGGTAACGGTGGAATTTCGCATCATTGACAACGGCATCGGCATGAACGAGGAGACACAGGCACGTCTGTTTACCGCCTTCACCCAGGCCGACGTCTCCACGACGCGGCGTTTTGGCGGCACCGGTCTCGGCCTGGCCATCTCCCGCAATCTGGTGGAACTCATGGGAGGGACGATCGCGGTGCGAAGCGCGCCGGGCGAAGGCTCCACCTTTACCGCGCGCCTGCCGTTCGCGCTGCGGCCGGAAGAAACCGGTGCGGGCAAGACCGAGTCCGCAGTTGCAGGACTCTCCTGTCTCGTCGTGGGCAGTCAGCAGGGGCTGGCCGACGATCTTGCTGTGTATCTCAAGCACGGCGGCGCAACCGTCGCGCGCGCGTTGGACCTTGCGGCAGCAAAAGAACATATCGCCACGCGACTGCCTGCCGTCTCAGTGTGGGTGATCGACGCCGGCATGGAACTGAGCTCGATTGACCAGAGGCGCGACGTAGCCAGCGCCCGAGCGGATGCGCAGGTGCCCGTGCTCGTCATCAGGCGCGGCAAGCGGCGCGCGCCGCGGTCCGAGGAGTCAAAGCTAACTGTCGTGGATGGCAATGTGCTCACCCGTGCGGCATTCCTCGATGCCGTGGCCGTCGCCGCCGGGCGGGCGCAGGCGGCGCCACAGCAAGTTGCTGTCGGCAAGGGCGAGGCGGCGTTCATTCCACCGACGCGTGAGGAGGCGCTGCGGCAGGGGCGGCTGATCCTGGTCGCCGAAGACAACGAGACCAACCAGAAAGTGATCGTGCGGCAACTCGCGCTGCTCGGCTACGCGGCCGACGTCGCCGGCGACGGCCGCGAGGCGCTCGCGCGCTGGCGGAGCGGCCACTACGCCTTGCTGCTCACCGACCTGCACATGCCGGTGATGGATGGCTATGATCTTACCGCGGCGATTCGCTCGGAAGAGAAGGGTTCCCGTCGCATTCCGATCGTTGCCCTGACCGCAAACGCCATCAAAGGCGAGGCCGAGCGTTGCCGCCAAGCTGGAATGGACGATTACCTGAGTAAGCCAGCGCCGCTGGATTTGTTGCAGGCGACGCTGGAAAAATGGATACCTGCCGCGGCTGAATCCGCCTCAAAGCCTGCAGCGCCACCCGCGCCCCACACGAATGCACCAATGCCGGTGGACGTGAGCGTACTCCAAGGTCTGGTTGGCAACGAACCGAGCGTCATCCGCGACTTCCTGCAGGACTTTCGCGCGAGCGCGGCCAAGATCGCGTCGGAACTGCGCGCCGCTTACACAGCGGGCGAGGCAAGCGCCGCCGGCGCGGCGGCGCACAAGCTGAAGTCCTCGGCGCGCTCGGTGGGAGCGCTGGGGTTGGGCGAGCTGTGCGCCGAAATCGAGCAGGCGGGCAAGGCCGGCCGGATCGATGTGCTGGCCGATTTACTGCCGCGATTCGAGACGGAAATGGCCGCGGTGGAGAAACATCTCGGTTCGTTATTGGTCCGACTTCGCACGCGCGCCTGAGAAGAAGAAGGAAGGAAACCCATGATCGACAAATCGGCTGTCAGGATCTTCGCGCTTGACGACGAGCCGTTCATGCTCAAGCTGATCGCCCGCATGCTCGAGAACCAGGGATTTACCTCGGTCAGCTGCTTCGAAACCGCTCGCGCCGCGCTGGAGTCGTACGACAAACCGAGCACCCCGCCCGATGTGATCCTGCTCGACCTGAACATGCCCGACATTGACGGGGTCGAGTTTGTGCGCAAGCTGGTCGAGCGCCGCTACGCGGGCAGCCTCGTCCTGATGAGCGGCGAGGATGAGCGCGTGCTGCAGACGGCCGAGAAACTGGTCCACGCTCACAAGATCACCTTGCTGGGGCGATTGGACAAGCCCGTCAGCCCGCAAAAAATGGCGGCGCTGTTCGATAAGTGGGCGCCGCTGCAGCAGCGGGGGCTGCAGGCGGCGAAGAAACCCTACGCCGCCGAGGAGGTGCGGGCGGCCATCGGCAAAGGCGAACTCGTGAATTACTACCAGCCCAAGGTTGCGGTCGCCACCGGGGAAGTCGTGGGTGTCGAAACGCTGGTGCGCTGGAGACATCCGGTGGCCGGAATGGTATTTCCTGATCAGTTTGTCGGCGTGGCGGAAGCGCATGGCCTGATCGACGACCTCACCCGCGCGGTGCTGACCGGCGCGCTGACCCAGGCCAACGCTTGGCGGCAAATGGGACTGGACCTGCGGGTGGCCGTAAACGTGTCCATGGATAATCTGACCTCACTGGGTTTTCCGGACTTGGTCGCCGGACTCGCGGTCAATGCGGGCGTGCCGCCGCGAGCCTTGATGCTGGAAGTGACCGAAAGCAGACTGATGCAGGATACGCGGGCTGCGCTCGATATCCTGACCCGCCTGCGGTTGAAGCGCTTCGGCCTGTCCATTGACGACTTCGGTACTGGACATTCCTCGCTTTCCCAATTGCGCGACATTCCCTTCGACGAACTCAAGATTGACCGGGGCTTTGTGCATGGCGCCGAGGCGAATAAAACAGTGCGTGCGATCTATGACGCGAGCCTGAGTCTAGCGAAGCAATTGGGCATGGAAGTCGTGGCCGAAGGGGTCGAAGATCGCGCCGACTGGGATTTCCTGTGCCGCACTGGATGTCACTTAGCCCAGGGCTATTTCATCGCCAAGCCCATGCCCGCCGCCGATCCGCCCAGCTGGATGAAGGTCTGGCGTGAGCGGGTGCGCAGCGGATTCGCCGCATGGGCCTGACGCACGCGGTAATTGCCAAGCCCGTCAAGATTGAACCCCAGCGAACTAGGAAGACCTGGTTGCCTCGAATTCTGCTAAGACGCTTTCCTTAGCAATTTGGAGTGCCCACTTTTGCGGGGTTAGAGAACCCGATCAGTGTAAGAACAGTTCGGTGAAACGGGCCACAAAGA
>JBDTMD010000328.1:0-3460 GCA_039934435.1 Burkholderiales bacterium | reverse complement strand
CGAGTAGAGCATGCACGGCAGCGCAATCACCGCCAGCCCGACCCACTCGCGGCGGCCCGCCCTACCCATTCGATGCGGCGATCGAGTCGACCTTATTCGGGTAGAAGGCGAGCAGATCCTTGATCTCGAGCATCTCGTCGTACGGCTGCTCGTAGCTCCACACCGAGTTCTCGGCACCGTTCAGTATCGAGTAATAAGAGGCGTGGCCTTTGAACGGGCAGTACGTCGTATGCGAAGTGCGCGCGAGTCGCTCCATCTTTACATCCTGGCGCGGGATGTAGAGCACGGCGGGATAGTCGCCTTCCTTCATTTCGATCGCGGCGCGGGTATCGGCGATGACTTCGCCGCCGACGGTAACGCGCACGCGCACGCCGGCGGGGCGCGTCACGATCCGGCTGCGCGGAGCCGTCTTGAATCCGGGCGCGGGATTGGCGGCGGATGCGGTCATAGATCTACCCGGACCTTGAAGCCGCCGTAGATCATGCGCCTGGCGTCGAATGGCGCCGCTTTCGGATTCATCATCGCGGCCAGGCGTTGGTCCTTCATGACTTTGGCGAGCACGCTGTCGCGGTGCTTGCGCGATTTGTAGACGATCCAGGAAAACCACACCGCCTCGCCGCTTTTCAGCTTGACGCTCCTCGGGAATGACGTGCGCTTGCCCCACTTCACGTCATCGGCAACGCTCTCGCAGTAGGCGAGCGCGCCGTGCTCGCGCCACACCTTTCCGGACTTGCGCGACATGCGCAAGTAAGCCTGCAAATTGCGTTTGGGTACCGGAACGACGAATCCGTCTACATAGCTCATAGTGCATTCCTCCACATCAATGCCTGCGGGTCGGGCAGGGCCGAGAATACGCGGTCGAGGCTGGCGTCTCGATATTGAACCATGAGGCTAAATCTCAGCCCGGATGCCGGGTCGTGTCAAGATGCGCCCCGATGGCGGCCAGACGCAGATTTGCCCGGCGCGAAGACCTGGGCCTCTCCAAAGCGGAGTTCGCGGTGCTGCGGCGTCTGGATTCGCCGCGCAAGGCGCAGGCGTTCCTGTTCAGCCTGCGGCAGAACTTCGAGCCGCAGGGCGACACCTGCAACAGCGTGCGCGAGGTGCTGCGCACGCGGCGCGCGCACTGCATCGAGGGCGCGATGCTGGCCGCGGCCGCGCTCTGGGTGCATGGCGAGCCGCCGCTGCTGCTCGACATGCGGGCGGTGCGCGACTACGACCACGTGGTGGCGCTGTTTCGGCGCCGCGGCCTGTGGGGCGCCATCTCCAAGACCAACGGCGGCACGCTGCGCGGCCGCGATCCGGTCTATCGCAGCCTGCGCGAGCTGGCGATGTCGTATCTGCACGAGTACACCAACCGGCGCGAGCACAAGACGCTGCGTGAGTATTCGCGGCCCTTCGACCTGCGGGCGCTGCCGCCCACCGATTGGGTGACCGCGCCCAAAGGCGCGTGGGCGGTGGCCGAGCGCCTGGACGAGCTGCCGCACCATGCCCTGCTTTCGCCGGCGCAGGAGCGCCTGCTCGTGCGCCGCGATCCCTTCGAACGCAAGTTGGGCGCGATGCTCCAGTACCCTCACCCCAAGCCCCTGGCGCGCGCCGCGCGCAAGCGCAAAAAGTAGGCGCGCGCGCCGTAACGCGGGTAACCAACTGTTACACACGTTTCGTGCGCCCGGGGCAACCATGTCTCCGTCGCCGGCGCTCAATGCATTGCCGGCCTAACGAGGAAAGGAGACAGTCATGATCAAGAAAACGGTGGCACTTGTCGCCCTGGCCGGAACCGCCCTGTTGGCCGCGGCGCCCGCATTCGCAGACGGCTATCGCCATGGCAATGACTATGGACAGGGTCGTGGGCACGATCGCCGGGTGGTGGTGGTGCAGCAGCCCGAACACTATTACGCGCAACGCCGCTGGATCGGCTATCGCGAGCCGGCTTACCGCCCCGTCTTCGTACAGCCTGCGGTCTATGCGAGGCCGGCACCAGCGGTGGTCTACCGCCAGCACGGCTCCAACGACGTCCTCGGCGGCCTGATCCTCGGCGCCGTGCTCGGGGCGGTGATCGCCAACCACGCCGGCTACTAGAACTCGCCGGCGCCCGGCAGGTCCAACGGCCAGCACCCGCTGGCCGTTTCCTTTTGTCAGGTTCCGCCCCGGCTTTCGACTAAACTGCAAACGGAGGCATCATGGATCGACGCGGACTACTCAAGGCGCTGCTCGCCGTCCCCCTGGCGGGGGCTTCCTGGCTTGCCCATGCGCAGAAGAAAGGAATGGCGATGGTCGAAGAGCTGCAGCAGAACTGGAAGACGTACCTGGCCGCCGGCGCGGCGACGCCGTCGCCCGAAGAGCCGCTCAAGCTGTCCAAGGACGAGTGGCGCAAGCGCCTGTCGCCGGCCGCCTATAACGTGATGCGCGAGGAAGGCACTGAGCGCGCGGGATCGAGTCCGCTGGACCGCGAAAAGCGCGACGGCGTGTTCGCGTGCGCCGGCTGCGAGCTGCCGGTGTTCACTTCGGCGATGAAATTCGACAGCGGCACCGGCTGGCCGAGCTTCTTCACCACCGTGCCGGGCGTTTTCGAATCCAAGACCGATTACTTCCTGATCTACCCGCGCAACGAGTACCACTGCCGGCGCTGCGGCGGCCACCACGGCCACATTTTCAAGGACGGACCCGACCCCACGGGCCTGCGCTATTGCAACAACGGCGTGGCCCTGAAATTCGTGCCCAAGGCGGGCAAGGCCTGACCGGCGCCGCAGTAGGGCGGGTCCACGCCCGCCTTACAGCTTGAGCTGTTCCGCGAGCGGCGCGGCCGGGTAGTGGAATTTCACCGGACCGTCGGGCTCCATGTGCAGGAACTGGTGGATGCGCGCATCGCGCGAGGCGCGCAGCTCGGCGGGCGTGCCCTCGCCGATCACCACGCCTTCGGAGATCACGTACAGGTAATCGGCGACTTTGAGCGACTCGCTCACGTCGTAAGTGACGACGATGGAGGTCGCGCCGAGCGCGTCGTTCAGCGTGCGGATCAGGCCGGAAATGACGTTGAGCGAGATCGGATCGAGCCCGGCGAAAGGCTCGTCGTACATCGTCAGCATCGGGTCCATGGCGATGGCGCGCGCCAGCGCGACGCGCCGCGTCATGCCTCCCGAAAGGTCGCCGACGCGCAGCGCGTGCGCGCCGCGCAGGCCCACCGCGTGCAGCTTCATCAGCACCAGGCTGCGGATCAGCGGCTCGGGCAGCGCGGTGTGCTCGCGGATCGGAAACGCGATGTTCTCGAACACGCTGAGATCGGTGAACAGGCCGCTGGTCTGGAACATCATCCCCATCTTGCGCCGCAAGGCGTACAGCCGTGCCCCGTCCAACTCGTGCACCGGCTGGCCATCGACATGGATCGTGCCGCGCGCCGGGCGCAGCTGGCCGCCGATCAGCTTCAGCAGCGTCGACTTGCCGCAGCCGCTGGTGCCGAGGATGC
>JBDTMD010000327.1:0-3480 GCA_039934435.1 Burkholderiales bacterium | reverse complement strand
ATCATCGACAAGAAGGGGCCGCTCGACAACCCCGCCGACCGCGACCACTGCATCCAGTACATGGTGGCGGTGCCGCTGCTGTTCGGCCGCCTCACCGCCGCCGACTACGAGGACGGCGTGGCGCGGGACCCGCGCATCGACGCGCTGCGCGCGAAAATCGTATGCGCGGAGAACCGGCGCTTCACCCGCGACTACCACGATCCGAAGAAGCGCTCGATCGCCAATGCGCTGACGGTGGAGTTCAAGGACGGCACGAAGCTGAAGGAAGTGGTCTGCGAGTACCCGATCGGCCACAAGCGCCGGCGCAAGGAAGGCATGCCGCTTCTGGTGGAGAAATTCAGGACCAATCTTGCGCGGCGCTTTGCGCCGGACCGGCAGCGAACGATCCTCGAGCTGTGCCTGGACGGGAAACGCCTGGCGCAAACGCCGGTCAAAGACTTCGTGGACCTGATGGTCGCCTGAATGAATCGCGTACCGGCGCTTGCCCTCGCCGCGCTCCTCGCCGGCTGCACCACGAGCTATTCGCTCACGCTGATGCCACGCACCAGCGGCCAGATCTTCTATGGCGAGGCGAGCGGCCAGACCGGCGGCGAGATGCAGGTGAGCGTCACTATCGGCGAGCGCAATTACCAGGGCACCTGGGTGGTCGCGAATCCCGCGCCGACGACCGGCTTCGTGATCGGCGGCGTGTTCGGCAGCCGCCGTTCGGGCGTCGGCACTTCGGTGATCGTCGACAATCCCCTGGGCACGGAGGCCAAAGCGTTGCTGCGCTCGGCGGACGGCAAAGGCTTGCGCTGCGACTTCAAGGGCGTGACGGGGCCGGCGGGCAGCGGCACCTGCCAGGACGATCAGGGGCTGATGTACGACGTGCAGCTGCGCAGATCATGAGCACGCTCGCCGAGCTGCGCCGGCGCATCGACGCCCTGTCGCAGGAGATCCGCAATTATCCGACGCCGATCGCGCGCTGCGACGAGCAGCTGACGCAGCTGCTTGAAGAGCGCGCCCGGCTGCTGGCGCAACTCGAGGCGCAAGAGTCAAAACATGGAGGCACGCATGCCGCATAACCTGCACCACACCCTGCAGCCGCTCAAAGGCGGCAAATTCTATTCGCTGCCAAAGCTCGGCAAGGCGCTCGGCGTAAACATGGAGCGCCTGCCGCTCTCGATCCGCATCGTGCTCGAGTCGGTGCTGCGCAACTGCGACGGCAAGAAGGTCACCGAGGAGCACGTGAAGCAGCTCGCCGGCTGGCAGGCGAAGGCCAAGCGCACCGCGGAAATTCCTTTCGTGCTGGCGCGCATCGTGCTGCAGGACTTCACCGGCGTGCCGCTGCTGTGCGACCTCGCCGCGATGCGCGGCGTGGCGAAGAAGATGGGCAGGAATCCGAAGGTGATCGAGCCGCTGGTGCCGGTCGACCTGGTCGTCGATCACTCGGTGCAGATCGACCACTACGGCACCAAGAACGCGCTCGACCTCAACATGAAGCTCGAGTTCAAGCGCAACGAAGAGCGCTACCAGTTCCTGAAATGGGGCATGCAGGCCTTCGACACCTTCAAGGTGGTGCCGCCGGGCATCGGCATCGTGCACCAGGTCAATCTCGAGTACCTGGCGCGCGGCGTGCACAAGTCCAAGGACGGCGTCTACTACCCGGACACGCTCGTCGGCACCGACAGCCACACCACCATGATCAACGGCATCGGCGTGGTCGGCTGGGGCGTGGGCGGCATCGAGGCCGAGGCCGGCATGCTCGGCCAGCCGGTGTACATCCTCACGCCCGACGTGGTCGGCGTGCACCTCAAGGGCCGGCTGCATCCCACCTGCACCGCCACCGACCTGGTGCTCACGGTCACCGAAATGCTGCGCAACGCCAAGGTGGTGAACAAGTTCGTCGAATTCTTCGGCGAGGGCACCGCGTCCCTGCGCGTCACCGATCGCGCCACCATCGGCAACATGGCGCCCGAGTACGGCGCCACCATGGGCCTGTTTCCGGTGGATGAGAAGACGCTCGAGTACTTCCGCGGCACCGGGCGCACCGACGCCGAGATCGACGCCTTCGCCGCGTACTTCAAGGCGCAGGGCTTGTTCGGTGTGCCCAAGGCAGGCGCGATCGACTACAGCCAGACCCTCGAGCTCGACCTGGCGAGCGTCATGCCGTCGCTCGCCGGGCCGAAGCGGCCGCAGGACCGCATCAACCTGGACCGGGTCAAATCGACGTTCACTTCGCTCTATTCGAAGCCGGCCGCCGACAACGGCTTCGGCAGAAAGGCCGCTGACCTCGCCAAGGCACACAAGGCCTTCGACGGCACCGAGATCCGCAACGGCGACGTGCTGATCGCCGCCATCACTTCGTGCACCAATACGTCCAACCCGGGCGTGCTGCTCGCCGCCGGGCTGTTGGCGAAGAAGGCGGTGGAGCTCGGCCTCACGGTCAAGCCGCACGTCAAGACTTCGCTCGCGCCGGGGTCGCGCGTCGTCACCGAGTACCTTGCCAAGGCGGGCCTCACGCCTTACCTCGAAAAACTCGGCTTCAACCTCGCCGCCTACGGCTGCACCACCTGCATCGGCAACTCCGGGCCGCTGGCGCAGGCGATCGAGGAGACGATCGTCAAGAACGATCTGGTGTGCGCCGCGGTGCTCTCGGGCAACCGCAACTTCGAGGCGCGCATCCATCCCAACATCCGCGCGAACTTCCTTGCCAGCCCGCCGCTGGTGGTGGCCTACGCCATCGCCGGCACCATGCTGAAGGACTTCAGGACCGAGCCGCTCGGAAAATCCAGGGACGGCCGCGACGTGTTCATCGGCCACATCTGGCCGAGCGCCGACGAGATCAACGCGCTGCTCAAGCTGGCGATGGACGCGCCGACCTTCCGGCGCCTGTATTCGAACCTGGGCGACGCGAACCCGATGTGGAAGAAGATCTCGGCGCCCGCGGGGCAGGTCTACAGCTGGCCGGACTCGACCTACATCGCCGAGCCGCCCTTCTTCACCGACTTCGGCATGCAGCCGCAGCGCCCGGGCGACGTCAAGGGCGCGAAGGTCCTCGGCATTTTCGGCGATTCGGTGACCACCGACCACATCTCGCCCGCGGGCTCGATCAAGCCGACCTCGCCGGCCGGCATCTACCTGCAGGAAAACGACGTCGCGGTCGCCGACTTCAATTCCTACGGCGCGCGCCGCGGCAACCACGAGGTCATGATGCGCGGCACCTTCGCCAACGTGCGCATCAAGAACCTGATGCTCGGCGGCAAGGAAGGCGGGCTGACGAAATTCGGCGGCGAAGAGATGCCGATCTACGACGCCGCCATGCGCTACGTGGCCGCGGGCACGCCCACGGTGGTGTTCGGCGGCGAGGAGTACGGCACCGGCTCATCGCGCGACTGGGCAGCGAAGGGCACGCAGCTCCTCGGCGTCAAGGCGGTGATCGTGCGCAGCTTCGAGCGCATCCACCGCTCCAACCTCGTCGGCATGGGCGTGCTGCCGCTG
>JBDTMD010000326.1:0-3494 GCA_039934435.1 Burkholderiales bacterium | reverse complement strand
CGCGCTGCCGCTGTTCGTGTGGATGGGGGAAATCCTGTTCCGCACCAAGCTCTCCGAAGAAATGTTCAAGGGCCTCTCGCCCTGGCTGGGCTGGCTCCCGGGGCGCCTGCTGCATGTCAACATCTTCGGCTGCGCGATCTTCGCCGCGGTGTCGGGCTCGTCGGCGGCGACGGTGGCCACCATCGGCAAGGTCGCGCTGCCCGAGCTCGCCAGGCGCGGTTACGACGAGAAGACGAGCGTCGGCTCACTGTGCGGCGCCGGCACGCTCGGCCTGCTGATCCCGCCGTCGATCATCATGATCGTGTACGCGGTGGCCGCAGAGGTGTCGATCCTGAAGATGTTCCTCGCCGGCGTGTTTCCCGGCGCGCTGCTGGTGACGCTGTTCTCGGGCTACATCGTCGTCTGGGCGCTGCTCAATCCGGGCAAGACGCCGTCGAACGTGGAGAAAATGAGTCTCGGCGAGCGCGTGCGCCGCGCCAAAAACCTGATTCCCTGCCTGGTGCTGATCTTTTTCATCATGGGCGTGATGTTCACCGGGGTCGCCACGGCGACGGAAGCCGCGGCCTTCGGCGTGCTGGGCGCGCTGGCGATCGCCTGGTGGAGCGGCTCGCTCACGCGCCAGAGCTTCACCACCAGCCTGATGGGCGCGACGCGCCTGTCGTGCATGATCCTGTTCATCCTCGCCGGTGCGTCGATGCTGTCCTCGTGCATGGCGTTCACCGGCATCCCGCGCGCCCTCGCTGAATGGGTGGCGGCCTCGCACTTCAGCCCCTACGCCCTGATCGCGGTGCTGGCGCTGATCTACCTCCTCCTCGGCATGGCGATCGACGGCATCTCGATGATCGTGCTCACCACCTCGATCGTGCTGCCGATGATCGACGCCGCGGGGTTCGACCTCATCTGGTTCGGCATCTTCATCGTGATCCTGGTGGAGATCGCGCAGATCACGCCGCCGGTCGGCTTCAACCTGTTCGTGCTGCAGACCATGGCCAAGCGCGAGGCGAACTACGTGGCGCGCGCCGCGCTGCCGTTCTTTTTCATGATGCTGATCGCCATCGCCGTGGTCACCGCCTTTCCGGGGATCGCCACCTGGCTGCCCGATGCGATACTCGGGGTGACGAAAAAATAATACAGGGCAGGCGCCGAATCGGAGGCGGTTCCTGGGTTTGAATTCCCATGATCCCGTGATTTTTGGCCGGAAGATTCACCCGGCCAAAAATCACGGGATGTATTTGAAAACCCCGGCTATCTCGCCGCCGCCAGCTCCTTCAGCGTAAACACATAGCTCGTCGCATCCAGCGGCTTGTGGCACGCAAGACACTCGGCCTGGTTCACGCCTGGCCGCTGCTTCTTGTCGAGCGTGAAGACCGTGTAGTTCCAGTTGGCGTTGCGGAGCATGTCCGGAATATCCGCGCCCCAGCCCGCGCCGCTCGCCATCGCGGTGTAGAAAATGAGCTTGTCCGCCTCGAAATAGCCGTCGGCGCCCGCCACCGGCTTCTTGTCGGCGTCGAGCCTGGCCGCGTACACCTCGGTGAAGAGCACCGAGCCATCGGGCAGCGGCTTGCCGGCCCTGGCCGCGTCCACGGCGGGCCGGTTGGCGTAGTAGTAGCGCACCTGCCGCGTCGCCGGGAAGTTGATCGTGTGGTACTTGACGAACGACTCCTTGTAGCCTTCCGGGAACGCGACGTTCGACTTGGCCACGTTCGCCAGCAAGCCGGACTTGGCGCCGGCCGCAGCGCCGGGCTGCGATGCAAAATGCGCCGCGACATTGGCGATGTCGTCGGCGCTCAGTTGTGTGGCGATCGCGTTCATCAGGGGGTTCTTGCGATTGCCTTCCTTGAAGGCCTTCAATTGCCCCTCAATGTAAGCGGGCCGCTGCGCGGCAAGGTTCGGGATGGTGTCGCTGACGCTTACCCCCTCGGCGCCGTGGCAGGCGGCGCAGACTTGGGTCGCCTTGGCTTTGCCGGCGGCGACGTCGGCCGCCTGCGCGAACGGCGAAAAGACGACAACGGCGGACAATACGAGCAGTTTATTCATGGCACACCTCCGTAATATGGGCGAACAGCACGTCGGCATTCGGCATTCCATGCCGGTATCGGCATAATCGCCATCTTGCGCCAGATTCCATGCTCGAGCCCATCTACCTGACCCGCGACATCCGCCGCATCGAAGAGGCGGCCAAGGACGTCCCGCTGATGGAGCGCGCGGGTGCGGCGGCGGCCGAGCTCGCGGCGCACCTTTGCGCCGACACGGCCAAGGACGTGCTGGTGCTCGCCGGCCCCGGCAACAACGGCGGTGACGCGAAGATCGTCGCCGAGCGCCTGCGCCAGCAGTTCTTCCGCGTCACGCTCGCCGGCGCCACGGAAGCCGCGACGCTGCCGATGGAAAAGAACTGGGGGCTGATCGTCGACGGCCTGTTCGGCATCGGCCTGGCGCGCCCGGTGGACGGCGATTACGCGCGGCTCATCGACTACGCGAACGCGCAGCGCTGCCCGGTGCTCGCCCTCGACATCCCGAGCGGCATCGCCTCGGACACGGCGCGCGTGCTCGGCCGCGCCGTGCGCGCGACACATACGATCACGTTCATCGCGCTGAAGCCGGGGCTGCTGACGCTCGACGGGCCCGACTACTGCGGCGAGATTTCGGTCGCCGACCTGGCGCTCGACCTGAAGAAGCTCGCGCGGCCGATGGCGTGGAAGGCGAGCCCGGACCAGTTTGCGGAGGTACTCAAGGCGCGCCCGAAGAATTTCCACAAGGGCAAGGCCGGCTCGCTTGGCATCCTCGGCGGCGCCGCCGGCATGACCGGCGCGGCGCTGCTCGCCGGGCGCGCGGCGCTCAAGCTCGGCGCCGGCCGCGTCTACGTCGGCATGCTCGAGGAAACTTCGATCGATCCGGGCGCGCCCGAACTGATGCTGCGCCACCCCGACGACACCCTCGGCCAGGACCTGGACGCGATTGTCGTCGGCCCCGGGCTCGGCCAGAGCGGGCGCGCCGAGGCGCTGGTCGGCGCGGTGCTCGCGAGCGACATGCCCTGCGTGCTCGACGCCGACGCGCTCAACCTGATGGCCGACAACAAGGACCTGCGCGCGGCCTGCGCCAAGCGCCGTTCGGACACGCTCATTACGCCGCATCCGGGCGAGGCGGCGCGGCTGCTCGGCACAGGCATTCCCGAAGTGCAGGGCGACCGCCTGGCGACGGCGCAGCGCCTGGCCCAGGAACTGAACGCCCACGTCGTGCTGAAAGGCAACGGCAGCGTGCTCGTGGCGCGCGACGGCCACTGGTTCATCAATACCTCCGGCAATCCGGGAATGGCTTCCGCGGGCATGGGCGACGTGTTGTCGGGAATTCTCGGCGCGCTGCTCGCGCAGAAGCTCTCGGGCGAGGCGGCGCTGGTCCTTGGCGTGCACCTGCACGGCTGCGCCGCGGACGCGGCCGGCCTCGGCGTCGGCCTCGCGGCGTCCGAGCTGATCGAGCCGGCGCGCCGGCTCTGGAAC
>JBDTMD010000325.1:0-3499 GCA_039934435.1 Burkholderiales bacterium | reverse complement strand
CGGCATCGCCTTGTGGGCGGCCGCCTTGGGCGCGCTCGCGCTCGCGAGCGGCTGGGACAGCACGCTCACGCAGATGGGCTGGTTCTTCACCAAGGCGGCGTTGCTCACTTTCGGTGGCGCCTACGCGGTGCTGCCCTACGTCTACCAGGCGGCGGTCGAAAACCACCAGTGGCTGAGCGCCACGCAGATGATCGACGGCCTCGCCCTGGGCGAGACCACGCCGGGACCGCTCATCATGGTGGTGGCCTTCGTCGGCTTCGTCGGCGGCTGGGCGCAGGCGCTGTTCGGATCGGAACACCTGTTCGCCGCCGGCGCCGCGGCGGCACTGGTCGTCACGTTCTTCACCTTCCTGCCGTCGTTCCTGTTCATCTTCGCCGGCGCGCCGCTGGTCGAGGCGACGCACGGCGACCTCAAGTTCACGGCACCGCTCACCGGCATCACCGCCGCGGTGGTCGGCGTCGTCGTCAGCCTGGCGGTGTTCTTCGCGCGCCACGTGTTCTTCGACGGCAGCGCCATCGACTGGATTTCGGCGGCGCTCGCCGCGGCGGCGCTCGCCGCGCTGGTGCGCTGGCGGGCCGGGCTGATTCCGGTGATCCTCGGCTGCGGCGCCGCCGGTCTGTGCTATAGATTGCTCATTGCCTGAGGAGGAGTGTCATGGCCGGCTACGTCATCGCCGAAGTCGAAGTCACCGATCCCGCGACCTACGAGGAGTACCGCAAGCTCGTTCCCGCCACCGTTGCCAGGTACGGCGGCAAGTTCCTGGTGCGCGGCGGCGCCGTCGAGAGCAAGGAAGGCGGCTGGCAGCCCAAGCGCCTCGTGGTGCTGGAGTTTGCGTCGCTGGAGCAGGCGCGCAAGTGGTATGCGTCGCCCGAATACGCGCCCGCGCTGGCGCTGCGCCTGAAGGCGGCGCGCTCGAAGGTGGTGCTGGTGGACGGCGCCGCTTAGCGGCGCCTGGCTGTCACTTCTTGGCGGGGGTCTTGGCGCCCATCGCCGCGTCCTTGGCGCCCATGGCCGCGGGCTTGGCGTCCATCTTGATGCCCTTGTTTCTCTTGTAGTTGGCAACCGCGCGGTCCTCCGCCTTGTCGGTCTCGCTCGGGCCCTTGGCCGCGGGCGCAGCCGCTGCAGGCTTCGCCGCGGCCGGTTTTGCCGGCGCCTGGGCCTGGGAGATGCTGAATGCGCCGATCAATAACGCGCCGACGAGGGCCGGCAGCATCTTGTTCATTGTTTTTCCCTCATGTGAGGCGCGCCGGCCGGGACCGCCCCGCCGGGCGCCGATTTCGCGCCGCCCTTCTTGACTTCGTTGTACCAGAGCTCGTGGTGCTCCTTGGCCCAGGTTTCGTCCACGTTGCCCGAGCGCATCGCCTGGTAGGCGCCTTCGACACCGATGGTGCCCAGATAGATGTGGCCGAGCGAAATCGCCATGAAGATCAACCCCGCCGCCGCATGCACGATCCATGCGCTCTGCATGGTGGCGCGCAGCTGCTCGAAATTCGGGAACAGCAGGATCAGGCCGGAAACGCTGACGACAATGCCGAGCACGACGACGCCGGCCCAGAACCAGCCCTTCTCGCCGGCGTTGAAGCGCCCCGAAGGCACGTGCGCGCCGGAGAACAGGCCGCCTGCCTTGGCAAACCACTGCAGGTCCACCGCTTTGGGAAAATTGTCCTTCACGTACAGCACGATCATCAGCAGCAGGCCGAGGATGAATAGTGGGCCGATGAAATTGTGCAGGTTCTTGGCGAGCGCCGTCAGCCAGCCGAACAGCGTGTAGCCGATGACGGGCAGCAGCACGTGCTTGCCGAACAGCATGATCAGCCCGGATACCGCGAGGACCACGAACGAGATCGCCACGGTCCAGTGGGTCACACGCTCGATGCTGTTGAAGCGCGCGAGCAGGCGGC
Organism: Burkholderiales bacterium; assembly: GCA_039934435.1. Classification (GTDB taxonomy): domain Bacteria; phylum Pseudomonadota; class Gammaproteobacteria; order Burkholderiales; family SG8-39; genus JAABQT01. Next base: position 1,598 of record JBDTMD010000325.1, on the reverse strand, counting down.
CGACGGGCTTCTCGTGCAGCTTGAGCGCGCCGCGAGTGGCGAAGAAGGCGGCGATCGCCAGCGCCACGACGATCAGCACCCAGCCGCCGTAGACCGTGACCGGGCCGTTGCGGAAGTTGCGCCACGCCTCGCCGGCGGTGACGAACGCGCTTTGCCCCGGGTAACGCAGCGGTGGCTGGATCAGGATTCCCATTTCGCGCCCCGGCAGGCTGGTGAAGCCCTCGTTGCCCGAGCGCACTTCGCGCCATACCGGTGCGTTATTGAGCGGTTGCGTGTCGCGCCGTTCCTGCTGCGCCTTGGCGTTGTTCGAAGTGCCCTGCGCGAGCGCCGTGGCCGATCCCGCGATGGCGAACAATGCAAGCGCCAAGCCGCACACTCTGAGTAGTGTCATCATGCCATTCTCCCGGGGCGAAGCGCCCGCCTACTGCTTGTAAATGCGGATGTCTTCGTTCTGGCCGAGGACGCGCGAGTTGATTTCGTCGTTCCAGCTCGCGCGATCGCCCTTTTTCCACTTGTTGTCGCCGTAGGCCAGCGGGGCGTTGTCCCAAGGCTGGGTGTCCGGCTTGCCCTGGTACTTGCCCTGCTTGTAAACCGAGGCCTGCGGCGATTCGCCGCAGCCGGCGAGGAAAGCGGCCGCGACGAGCGCGACCCCCAGCGCCGCGCGCCTCACGACTTGCCCCCGGCGGGCGGTTGCGCCCCGGCCTTGCCCGGGCCGTACGCCGTGCCCCAACCCCAGACTTCCGAGCCCTTGCCGCGGCGCGTAACGCGCTCGCGGTAGATGTCGGCGATGACGTCGCCGTCGCCGCCGAGCAGCGCCTTGGTCGAGCACATCTCGGCGCAGGCCGGGAGCTTGCCCTCGGCGAGCCGGTTGCGGCCGTACTTCTTGAACTCGGCCTCGGAGCGGTCGGGCTCGGGACCACCGGCGCAGAAGGTGCACTTGTCCATCTTGCCGCGCAGGCCGAAGGCGCCCGCCTGCGGGAACTGCGGCGCGCCGAACGGGCAGGCGTAGAAGCAGTAGCCGCAGCCGATGCACAGGTCCTTGTCGTGCAGCACGACGCCGTCCGCGGTCTTGTAGAAGCAGTCAACCGGGCAGACCGCCATGCACGGCGCGTCCGAGCAATGCATGCAGGCGACCGAGATCGACTTCTCGGCCCCGATAACGCCGTCATTGATGGTGACGACGCGGCGGCGGTTGACGCCCCAGGGCACCTCGTTCTCGTTCTTGCAGGCGGTGACGCAGCCGTTGCACTCGATGCAGCGCTCGGCATCGCACAGGAATTTCATTCTCGCCATGGCGTTCTCCTTATGCCTTCGCGACCTGACAGAGGGTCGTCTTGGTTTCCTGCATCATGGTGACGATGTCGTAACCGTAGGTCGTCGCCGTGTTCACCGCCTCGCCGCGCACGATCGGGTGCGCCCCCTCCGGGTAATAGGCGAGCATGTCCTGCCCCTGCCACCAGCCCGAGAAGTGGAACGGGATGAACACCGTATCCGCGCCGACCCGCTCGGTCACCTGCGCCTTCACCTTGATGCGGGCACCCGACGGCGTGCTCACCCAGACGTACTCGCCGTGGCGGATGCCGCGGTCGGCCGCACTC
>JBDTMD010000324.1:0-3514 GCA_039934435.1 Burkholderiales bacterium | reverse complement strand
TTCCTCGCCAACATCCGCGAGACCGACGCCATCGCGCACGTGGTGCGCTGCTTCGAGGATCCGAACGTGGTGCACGTCGCCGGGAAGGTGGACCCGGTATCCGACATCGAGACCATCCACACCGAGCTCGCGCTCGCCGATCTCGACACGGTCGGCCGGCAGCTGTCGAAGAACATCAAGGTGGCGAAGACGGGCGGCGACAAGGAAGCCCAGCGCCTGGTGGCGGTGCTGGAGAAGGCGCAGACGGCGCTCGACGCGGGCCGCCCGGCGCGCTCGGTGGACTGGTCGAAGGAGGAGCTCGCGGTGCTCAAGCCGCTGTTCCTGCTCACCATGAAGCCGACGATGTACGTGGCGAACGTGGCCGAGCACGGCTTCGCGGGCAATCCGCTGCTGGACAAAGTCGAGGTCTACGCGAAGCAGGAAAGTGCGCCTGCGGTCGCCATCTGCGCGGCGCTCGAAGCGCAGATCGCCGACATGAGCGAGGAGGACAAGAAGGTGTTCCTGTCGGATGCGGGCATGGAAGAACCGGGACTGAATCGCCTGGCACGCGCCGCCTACGCACTGCTCGGCCTGCAGACCTATTTCACCGCCGGCCCGAAGGAAGTGCGCGCCTGGACGGTGTTGCAGGGGGCCACCGCGCCGCAGGCGGCAGGGGTGATCCATACCGATTTCGAGCGCGGCTTCATCCGCGCCGAGGTCGCGACCTACGACGACTTCGTCGCCCACGGCGGCGAGCTGGGCGCGAAGGAGGCCGGCAAGCTGCGCGTCGAGGGCAAGGAGTACCTGGTGCGCGACGGCGACGTCATGCACTTTCGCTTCAACGTGTGAGCACGGAATTCGGCACCGCGGCCGCCGCGGATCTGCCGCAGCTCGTAGAGCTGCTCGGCGTCCTGTTCACGCAGGAAGTCGAGCTCCGTCCCGATCCCGAGAAGCAGCGCCATGCGCTCGAGCTGATCCTCGCCGACCCCTCGCGGGCGCGCATCTACGTCGCGCGCGAGGGATCCAGGGCCGTCGCCATGGCCGCGCTGCACTTCACCACCAGCACCGCCGAAGGCGGCAAGGTAGCCGGGCTCGAGGACTGCATCGTGCACCCGGAGTACCGACGCAAGGGCATCGGCGAGGCGCTCCTCGCCTATGTGCTGGTGCAGGCGCGCGCGGAGGGTGCGCTGCGCGTGATGCTGCTCACCGACGGCGACAACACGCGCGCGCAGGCGCTCTACCGCAAGCTGGGCTTCACCCCGTCCTCGATGCTGGCGATGCGGCTGAAGCTGTAGGGCGGGCTACAGGGTTCCAGGGAACGCGCCGCCGTCCAGCACCAGGTTCTGGCCGGTGATGAAGCCGGCGTGCACGCTGGCGAGGAACGCGCAGGCGGCGCCGAATTCGTCGATATTGCCGAAGCGCTTGGCGGGATTGGCGTCGGCGCGGATCTTCGCCAGCTCGGCCGCGGTCTTGCCGAGCTTCTTGGCGTTGAACTCCATGTTGCCGCGCAGCCGGTCGGTGTCGAACGGACCCGGCAGCAGCGCGTTGATGGTGACGTTGTGCTGCGCGACCTGGCGCGAAAGCCCGGCCACGAAGCCGGTCAGGCCGGTGCGCGCGCCGTTCGACAGGCCCAGCTCGGGGATCGGCATCTTCACCGCGGCGGAGGTGATGTTGATGACCCGGCCGAACTTGCGCGCGATCATGCCGTCCACCGTCGCCTTGATGAGCTCGATCGGCGTGAGCATATTGGCGTCGATCGCCTTGAGCCAGTCGTCGCGCGACCAGTTGCGGAAATCTCCGGGCGGCGGCCCGCCGGCGTTGTTGACGAGGATGTCCGCGTTCGGGCAGGCGGCGAGCGCCTGCTTGCGGCCTTCGGGGGTGGTGATGTCGCCGGCCACCGCCGTTACCCTGGCGCCCGTGGCCTTGCGGATTTCCTCCGCGGTCGCTTCCAGCGCCTCCTTGCCACGCGCGGTGATGACCAGATTCACGCCTTCGCGCGCCAGCGCCATGGCGCAGCCCTTGCCGAGACCTTTGGAAGCCGCGCAGACGAGCGCGTTCTTGCCTTTGATGCCGAGATCCATGGTGTTCAGCCTTTCTTGAGGGATACCAACAATACACCCGCGATCACCAGCGCGCCGCCCAGGATCTGCAGCGGGCCAAGCGCTCCCTCGAGCAGCACGAAATCGGCCAGCACCGTGGTCACCGGGCCCAGGCCGCCGATCAGCGCGAAATGATTGGCGCCGATCCGCTTCAGCGCCTCGGCGACGAGGAACACGGGCAGCACCGTGCACACCGTGGCAAGGACGATGACGTAGAGCCAGACTGCACCCGGCAGGTGCAGCGCGGCGGGGCTTTCGAGCAGCGCGAACTGCACGAGCGCGGGCACTGTAGAAACCATCATGGTGTAGGCGGTGAAGCGCATCGAGCCGACGCGTTTCACGAGCTGACTGCCGGTGACGAGGTACACCGCGTAGCACATGGCCGAACCGAAAATGAGCGCCGCGCCGATGAGAAACAGGCGATGCTCGGGCTCGACCCCGAGCTGGCGCGCGAGCACCAGCGCAATGCCGGCATAGGTCATGGCGAGCGCTGCCAGCTCTCGCGCCGTCGGGCGGCGCGACAGGAACAGCGCCGACAGGATGACGACCAGGGTCGGGTAGAGGAACATGATCAGCCGCCCGAGGCCCGCCGGCACGTACTGCAGGCCGAGGAAATCGAGCAGGCTGGCGAGGTAATAGCCGAGAAAGCCCAGGGCGACGATGCCCACCCAGTCGCGCCGCGCGAGCGGCGGTTCGTGCCGCAGCCACCAGGCGACGGCAGCGAAGAACGGCACCGACAACGCCATGCGCAGGAACAGCAGCGTGGTCGCGCTCACCGGCGCGGCCGCATAGCCCAGCTTGATGAGCACCGGGCGGAAAGCGAATGCAACGGTGCCGCCGAGCGCGAACATGATTCCTGTCCAGCGGTAGGCGGTCATGACGCTAAAATTATGTCATGGCGGGTCACAGCAAATGGGCGAACATCAAGCACCGCAAGGCGGCGGCGGATGCGAAGAAGGGAAAAGTCTTCACGCGCCTGATCAAGGAAATCACCGTCGCCGCGCGGCTCGGCGGCGGCGACGCGGCCACCAATCCGCGCCTGCGTCTCGCCATGGACAAGGCGCGCGAGGCCAACATGGCCAAGGACAGCGTGCAGAACGCCGTCAAGCGCGGCTCCGGGCAGCTCGAAGGCGTGTCGTACGAGGAAGCGCGCTATGAAGGCTACGGCCCCGGCGGCGCCGCGGTGATCGCGGCCTGTCTGACCGACAACCGCACGCGCACGGTGGCCGAAGTCAGGCACGCGTTCACCAAGAACGGCGGCAACATGGGCACCGACGGCTCGGTCGCGTTTCTGTTCAAGCATTGCGGCACGTTGTTGTTTGCGCCCGGCACCAACGAGGACAAGCTGATGGAGGCGGCCCTCGAAGCGGGTGCCGAAGACGTCGTGACCAACGACGATGGCTCGCTGGAAGTCATCACCGGCCCCTACGAATTCA
>JBDTMD010000323.1:0-3515 GCA_039934435.1 Burkholderiales bacterium | reverse complement strand
GGCGGTGGGTCGAGCAGGCGCTGCCGCTGGCGCGGGAGGCCGGCGCCACCGACACCCTGACACGAACGCTTTCGCTCGCCGCCACGCTTGCAAACCTGGCCGGTGAATACGACCGGGCAAACGCCTTCCTCGAAGAAGCCGCGCGGCTGGGGACGGACGCGGTGGATGTGCAGCGCGAGGCCGACATACCGATCGGGGGCAGGCTGGTGGTCGCACTGGCGAGTCCCGTTCGCGGTATCGAGCCCGTGGCCACCACGATCATCGAAGAATCCGAGATTGGCGCCACGGTATTCGAAACCCTGCTCACGACCGACGCCCGGGGCCACCTCGTCCCGTGGCTGTGCGAACGCTGGGAGGCGGGCCCGACCGCGCGCGTGTTCGGACTGACACTGCGCCGGGATGTCCGTTTCTCGGACGGGACGCTGCTGACCGCGGCGGCGGTGAAGCTGTCGATCGAGACCTCGAGCCGCTCTGCCGTCAACCTGCCGGCTGCGTTCGCCGCGATCACCGGAATGGCGGCGTTCCGCGCCGGAGACGACAGCGAGCTCGCCGGCGTGGTAGCGATCAGCGAAACGGACCTGCACATCAGCCTCGACGAGCCGCTGCCGATCCTCCCGGCGCTGCTGACGGAGGGGAGCACCGCGGTCGTCAGTCCGCGCGAGACAGTGCCAGGCGTGACCGGCCTGATCGGGACCGGCCCCTTCCGCCTGACGTCACTCGCGTCCGACAACGTGGTGGTCGAGCGCAATGACTCGTACTGGCGTGCGGGATTGCCGCGGCTCGATCTCATCGAGTTTCGTCCTTCGCTGCAGCCTCTTGTCATCGCACGGAAATTCCGCGGTGGCGAGCTCGATCTCGCACGCGATCTCCTGCCGCAGGATCTGGACGAGATTCTGCGCGACCCCGGCTCGCGGCAGCGGCTGGTCGAGGCGCCGAAGAAGAACACGTATTTTGTCCTGTTCAACGCCGTCAGCGGCCCCGTGACGCGCACTCTGGCGGTACGGCGCGCGCTCGCCGGCGTCCTGAAGCCGCGAGATCTCGTCTGGCGCACGCTCGGCCGCTTCGCCGAGCCGGCCGCGTCACTGATCCCCCCAGGCATGCTCGGGCACGACGCCGGGCGCCGGTGGCCCCTCATGCCGCGCGATGCCGCCGTCGCGGCGCTGCAGGAGGCAGGCATTGAGCCCGGGACGACGCTGGCAGTGTCGATTCAGCCGTTGCTGCGGGACCGCACGGCGTCGCTGCTGGCGGGCGTGTTCGACTCGTGGTCGGATCTCGGAATCAAGGTAGCGGCGGAACCACTCGATATGCCGGCGTTCCTCGCCACCTGGAAGGACAATGCGTCGATCGACCTGACGATCGGCCGCTGGAACGCCGACTACGACGATCCGGATAATTTCACCTACTCACTCTTTCACTCCGGCAGTGGCGCGCTCCACAACTACTTCTCCTCGCCGGAAGCCGACAAGCTGATGGAAGAGGCGCGAGCCGAGAGCCAGCCCGCCCTGCGAGATGCGCTCTATCGCAGGATCGAAAACCTGCTGCTCGAGGCTGCCGTTCTGGTGCCGCTGTTCCATGACATCGACTATCGCCTGGCCAGTCCCAAGGTCCGCGGCCTGGTGCTCAGGGGTACGAAGCCGTACATCAATTACGCCGAGGTCGGCGTCGCGGTGGCAGAGCGTCCGGCGGAGGCGCGTCGCGCCACCGGCGGCACCATCCATGTGCCAATGACATCGGTCATCACGTCCCTGGATCTCACGCATCCGGGCACCGCCGAGCTCGGCGAAGTGCTGCCGTGCATTTTTCAGACGCTCACCGCTGAGAAGGGGCTGGCCCAGATCGTCCCCTGGCTGGCGGCGAGTTTCCGCCTCGAAGATGGCGGCCAGCGCTATCGCTTCTTCCTGCGTGAGGACGTCCGGTTCCATAACGGCCGGCGGTTGACCGCGCGGGACGTGCGGTACTCGCTCGAACGGCTGCTGCTGTCGCACGAAACCGACCTGGAGTCCTTCGCCGTCATCCGGGGTGCGAAAGCGCTGCTCGCGGGGGAGGCGAAGGACCTCACCGGCCTTCGGATTCATTCGGCGACCGAGTTCAGCATCGAGCTCGACGAGGCGGTCGCCTTCTTCCCTGCCCTGCTGTCGCACTATCAGACGGCGATCATTCCCGAAGGCGGCGAGCCGCCCGCCTCTACGCCCCACGCGTGGAGCGGCACCGGCGCGTTTCGCGTCGCCTCGTTCGAGCCTGGGCGCCGCCTCGAGCTCGAGCGGAACAAAGCGTACTGGCGGCAGGGGTATCCGCGAAGCGACGGGCTCGTCTTTCATTTCGGCGTCAACCCCAAGGAGATTCTTGGAGGGCTGCGCGACGGACGCTTCTCGCTGGGCTCCGAGCTCCTGCCCGCCGACGTCGAAGAGCTGCGGCGGCAGCCTGAGTTCGCGTCGGGGTACAGGGAGACACCGCGGCTGGTGACCTACTTCGTGGCGTTCAACACCCGGCGCGGTCCGCTGAGCAGCCACGCCCTGCGGCTGCGTCTCGCGCGATCCGTTGACGTCCCGCGGCTGATCCGTCAGACGCTCGGACGTCTGGCCATCCCCGCGCACGGCATCATTCCGCCCGGACTGCTCGGACACGATCCTGAAGCGGCGCCTCGCCGAAGTCACGATAGCAGCGACTCGTCGGAAACGAGAGCGGGGAGCCTGGAGCTCACGGCGGCGGTCCATCCCGTCCTTGCCGGACCGTATGCAGCGGTGACGCGCGAGTTGTCGAACGCCTTTGGCGCCCAGGGTCTGGCGATGCGGCAGGTGACCACGAGCATGGTGGACTTCATGCAGGCGCATCGTGAGGGGACGGCCGACATCTACATCGGGCGCTGGAATGCCGACTACCCGGACCCCGACTCCTTCGCGTCGATCTTCCACTCGCAGACAGGTTTCCTCGGTCGCGCGTGCGGTTCCCCCGAGATTGACCGGCTCATCGCACGTGCCCGCACCGAATCGGTCCCGGCGCTGCGCCACGCGCTGTATCGCGAGCTGGAGGACGTGCTCGCCGCCGACGCGATCATCCTGCCGATGTTTCACGAGCAGGCATATCGGATCGCACGCCCCGAGGTCGACGGACTCACGCTGGGTCTCGGCACGCCGACGGTATCGATGGAGGGCCTGCGAATCGCTCCTCCGGGGCAGTCCACGTGAGGATCGAGGATCGATCGTACGGGGCGGTGTTCTCGCGCGCGCGCGCGCGTTCGCTCACGCGCGTGCACCAGTGGACCGGCCGCCTGGCCCCTGTCATGCCCGCTGGAATGGGCTGGACCTGCATGCGGGTCTCGTTCGAGCCGGCGGGGCAGCGCGATCGGCTCGAGCGGGTCTGCCGGTACGCCTGCGACCGCCCGTCCCGCGCGGGCGCCGCCGACTACTACGCCGGCCTGGCCACCCAGAAGGAGCGCCAGACGCCGAAGATGTCGCAGCACCTGGAAGCGTTCCTGCGTCTCGCCTCTGAGGCGATCCTCATTTCTTTTCCGGCTA
>JBDTMD010000322.1:0-3519 GCA_039934435.1 Burkholderiales bacterium | reverse complement strand
AGGCAAGGGCGTGCTGTTCCAGAAATTCGCCGGCATCGACGTGTTCGACATCGAGGTCGACGAGCGCGACCCGGACAAGCTGGTCGAGATCATCGCCAGCCTCGAGCCGACCTTCGGCGGCATCAATCTCGAGGACATCAAGGCGCCCGAGTGCTTCATCGTCGAGAGAAAGCTCCGCGCGCGCCTCAAGATCCCGGTGTTCCACGACGACCAGCACGGCACCGCGATCACCGTCGGCGCCGCAGTGCTCAACGGCCTGAAGGTGGTCGGCAAGGAGCTTGCCCGGGTCAAGCTCGTGGCCTCCGGAGCGGGCGCCGCGGCGCTCGCCTGCCTCGATCTGCTGGTGAAGATGGGCATGCCGCTCGCCAACATCACGGTCACCGACATCAAGGGCGTGGTCTACCGCGGCCGCAAGGAGGAGATGGATCCGGACAAGGCGCGCTACGCCCGCGACACCAAGGCGCGCAAGCTCGACGACGTCATCGCCGGCGCCGACGTGTTCCTCGGCCTGTCGGCGGGCGGCGTGCTCAAGCCCGAGATGGTGAAGAAGATGGCCGAGCGGCCGCTGATCCTGGCGCTCGCCAACCCGGAGCCCGAGATTCGCCCCGACCTGGCGAAGGCGGCACGGCCCGACTGCGTCATCGCCACCGGGCGCTCGGACTTCCCGAACCAGGTCAACAACGTGCTGTGCTTCCCGTTCATCTTCCGCGGCGCGCTCGACGTCGGCGCCACCACGATCACCAATGAGATGGAGCTCGCCGCGGTGCACGCCATCGCCGACCTGGCGCAGGCCGAAACCTCGGAACAGGTGGCGCTCGCCTACGGCATCGAGACCATCAGCTTCGGTCCCGAATACCTGATCCCGCGACCCTTCGATCCTCGGCTCATCGCGCGCGTCGCGCCCGCGGTGGCCAAGGCGGCGATGGACTCGGGCGTGGCGACGCGGCCGATTGCCGACCTCGACGCCTACCGCGATTCGCTGGCGCAGTTCGTCTATCACTCGGGCCTGATCATGAAGCCGCTGTTCGCGGCGGCCAAGGCCATGTCCAGAAAGCGCATCGTGTACGCCGAGGGCGAGGACGAGCGCGTGCTGCGCGCGGTGCAGATCGTCATCGACGAGGGCATGGCGCAGCCGACGCTGATCGGCCGGCCGCAGGTCATCGAGCAGAGGATCGAGCGCCTCGGGCTGCGGGTGCGCCCCGGCAAGGAATTCCAACTCGTCAATCCCGATCTCGACCCGCGCTACCGCGAATACTGGTCCACGTACCACAAGATGGCGCAAAGAAAGGGCGTCTCGCCCGAATATGCCAAGGTCGAAATGCGCCGCCGCAATACGCTGATCGGCGCCATGTTGATGCACAAAGGCGAGGCCGACGGCATGCTGTGCGGCACCTTCGGCACCTATTCGCTGCACTTGCACTACGTCGATCAGGTGATCGGCCTGCTGCCGGGCATCCGGCACTACGCGGCGATGAACGCGCTGGTCATGACCAACCGCACGGTGTTCATCTGCGACACCTACGTCACGCCCGACCCGGACGCCGAGCACATCGCCGAGATGACGCTGCTCGCCGCCGAGGAGGTGAAGCGCTTCGGGTTGGTGCCCAAGGTGGCGCTGCTCTCGGCCTCGAACTTCGGCTCGCTCAATCTGCCGTCGGTGCGCAAGATGCAGCATGCGCTCGCCTTGCTGCAGGAGCGCGTGCCCGAGCTGGAGGTGGAAGGCGAGATGCACGGCGACGCCGCGTTGTCGGAGGAGATCCGCCTCAAGGAGTTTCCCAATTCGCGCCTGCGCGGCGCCGCCAACCTGCTGGTCATGCCGACCCTGGACGCGGCCAACATCGCCTTCAATCTGCTGAAGACCGCCGCCGGCGACGGCGTCACCATCGGCCCGATCCTGCTTGGCGCGTCGCGCGCGGTGCACATCCTCACGCCCTCGGCCACCGTGCGCCGCATCGTCAACATGTCGGCGCTCGCCGTCGTCGACGCCAATGCGCCGCGCGCCGGCGTGGAGCCGAGCCTGTTCTAGCCGCCATGACGAGCGGCGCGAGCGCGAACGTGGCGGCCCTGCCGCAGGCGCGCGCCCGGCCGCGCGCCGGCCTGGTGCTGACCGGCGGCGGCGCGCGCGCCGCCTTCCAGGTCGGCGTGGTAAAGGCGGTGCGCGACCTGCTCGGCAACCCCGTGAAGAATCCGTTCCCGATCGTCTGCGGCACGTCGGCGGGCGCGATCAACGCCGCGTTGCTCGCCGTGTTCGCCGACGATTTCTCGCGCGCGGTCGCCAACCTGCTCGAGGTGTGGGAGCACATGCGGTGCCATCACGTTTACCGCACGGACTTTCCCAGCATCGCGCGCAGCGGCGCGCGCTGGCTGAGCTCGCTGATGCTGGTGTCGCGCAACAACCCGCTGTCGCTGCTCGACAACGCGCCGCTGCGCGCGATGCTGGAGAAGAGCCTCGACTTCGCGCGCATCCAGGAGCACATCGACGCGGGCGCGCTGTATGCGGTGTGCGTCACCGCCTCGGGCTACACCTCGGGGCAGAGCGTGTCGTTTTTCCAGGGCGGCTCGGGTCTCGAGGGCTGGGAGCGCAACCAGCGCATCGGCGCCGGCGTGGTGCTGAAGCTCGATTACCTGATGGCCTCGTCGGCGCTGCCGTTCATCTTTCCGGCGGTCAAGGTGCACCGCGAATTCTTCGGCGACGGCTCGATGCGCCAGATCGCGCCGGTGAGCCCGGCGCTGCACCTCGGGGCCGATCGCGTGCTGATCGTCGGCACCGGCCGCCAGACGCTCGACCAGGCGCGCGCGCGCTCCAGCATCTACCCGTCGCTCGCGCAGATCGCCGGCCACGCGCTCAACTCCATCTTCCTCGACAGCCTGGCGGTGGACATCGAGCGCCTGGAGCGCATCAACCGCACGGTGCGCCTGATCCCGCCGGAGCGGCTGGAGGGATCGCACCTCGCGCTGCGGCCGGTCAAGGTGCTGTTCATCACGCCGTCGCAGCCGATCGAGCGCATCGCGGCGCGCTTCATCCACGACCTGCCGCGCAGCGTGCGCTTCATCCTGCGGCCGACGGGGGCGCTGTCGCGCGCCGGCTCCAACCTGGCGAGCTACCTGCTGTTCGAGGAATCGTTCTGCCGCGCGCTCATCGACCTCGGGTACCAGGACACGCTGGCGCGCGAATCCGAGGTCAGGGAATTCTTTTCCGAAGCGTGAGGCCACCCATGGCAGAATCGAACCCGCCGCAGGACCCCGCCGAGATTTTCCGCCGCCTCTGGGGGCCGCTCGGGCTGCCGGTGCCCGGCATGGCGGTGCCGACGCTCGATCCGAAAGAGGTGAAAAAGCGCATCGCCGAGCTGCGCTCGGTCGAGTCGTGGCTGGAGATGAACCTGAACATGGTGCGCTACGCCGTCCAGGGGCTGGAAGTGCAGCGCTCGGCGCTGCTTGCCATGGGGGCCGGCGCCGCGCCCGGCGCGGCGCCAAGCGCGATGGCCGAGTTGGCGGCGACCAGCGCCAATGCCGCCATGA
>JBDTMD010000321.1:0-3525 GCA_039934435.1 Burkholderiales bacterium | reverse complement strand
GTGGAGCTTCTGGGTGATGAGCGCTAAGAAAGACGAGACGCGGGAGCGCCGCCTGGCCGCAATCATCGCCGCCTCAGCGGATGGTGTGAAGGTCGACGCGCTGGCGAGTCCATACAGGCGTAGTCAGGCGAGCGCGTGAAGATCCTCGGCATCGAAACGTCGTGCGACGAGACGGCGATCGGTGTGGTTGAGGACGGCGACCGCATGCTGTCGAGCATCGTTTCCTCGCAGGTGGAGATGCACGCGAAGTACGGTGGCGTCGTGCCTGAGCTGGCCTCGCGCCAGCACGTCGAGGCGATTATCCCGGTGCTGGACGAAGCGCTGGAGCGCGCCTCGGTTTCTATCCGGAACATCGGAGCGATCGGCGTGACCTACGGGCCGGGGCTGGCGGGGGCGCTGCTCGTGGGCTTCAACTTCGCGAAGACGCTGGCGTACGCCCACGGACTACCGCTCGTGCCCGTCAACCACCTGGAGGGCCACGTCTACGCTGCCTGGCTGGACCGCGAGGAGCGGCCGGAGTTCCCGGCGCTCGTGCTGATCGTCTCCGGCGGCCATTCGGACGTCGTCCTGATGGAGGGCCACGGCCGTTACCGCCGCCTCGGCCAGACTGTCGACGACGCGGCCGGCGAAGCGTTCGACAAGGTGGCGCGGCTGCTCGGCCTCGGCTTCCCAGGCGGTCCCGCAATCGATAAGTTGGCTCGCGACAAGAAGTCATCGCTCAAGCTGCCGCGCGCGCGCCTCGACCGCCCGTACGACTTCTCGTTCTCCGGGCTGAAGACGAAGGTGCAGCGGATCGTCCGCGGCGAGGAAGGCGAGGTGCCCGACGCCGCCGAGCTCGCCGCCGCCTTCCAGGAATCGGTCGTCGACTCGCTCGTCACGAAAGCGGTGCAGGCGGCGGAGGAGCACGGCGCGCAGCAGGTGATCCTCTCCGGCGGCGTCGCCGCGAACACGGCGCTCCGCGCCGCCCTCGCCGAGCGCTCGCCGGCGCCGCTGCTCGTGCCGCCGCCGGCGCTCTGCACGGACAACGGGGCGATGATCGCGGCCTGCGCGCACTACCGACTGGCGGCGGGCGACATCGCGCCGCTAGACATGGACATCGCGCCGGGTTTACGAATAGGCGATACCGAGGGTTAGCCGCAGATTAGCGCAGATTAAACGCAGATTTTGTTTGCGGGTTTGTCGGTTTGCTGGTTTGTCTTTTAGGACAGCGGGCACTTGCCGCAGCCGCCCTGCGTGCAGTACTGGTGGAGCAGGTAGAGCATCCCCTGCTGGCGGCGCATGGCGACCTTCATAGCATCGCGCGTGACGGCGTGCAGATGCTTTACGGATCCGTAGCGCGAAGGCATTGGTAGCCCTGCGAAGACTTCTTCGATGCGGCTGGCAGCGGGCTCATCGCACAGCGCGGCGGCGAGCGGCAGGACTGCGTTGCCCGCGATCTCAATCGCCCGCGCGCGACCGATCAGGCGCGGCACCGTCAGCGCTTCGATCAGGGCGTTGGCCGCCGCCTCTGGCTCCGCCAGCGGCCCGATCAGCGAGGCGCTCAGCCCAGGCCCGGCAAAGCGCGCGGCGAGCTCGGCGGCGCCCCGCAGCCGGCGTTCCGGCCCATTGCCTGGCCGCGACCGGCGAGCAGGACTGACGCCGAGACGGGAGTAAACGTCGCTAAGGGTGCGAGCCGCGCGCATCGCTGTAATCTGCGAAAAATCTGCGCCAATCTGCGGCCAAACCCGTCCGCCTTGATCCGCGCCAATCCGCGACCCGTCGCTCTCTTCGACCGGATCCGCGTCGCATCTGAGCTCATCTGTGTCATCTGTGGCCAATATCACGTCTCGCAGCGACGACCACGGCAACTCCGACGCGAGGCGCCGGAACGCGACCCGCTCACCGCCGTAAGCGAGGGCCTCCAGCAACCCCGACCAGAGCGCATCCTCGATTCTTTCACCGGCGGCGAGCCGCTTGCGCCAGGCCGCCGTCTTCCGGCGGAAGCGCATCGCGCCGAGGCGGTCCAGCGCCGCGCCGACGCCGTCCGCCGACATGCGCTCGACGGCGGAGCGGCAGGGCTCGCCCCAGCGGGCCGGGCGCTCCAGCCAGCGCGCAGTGTGGGGCCCGCCCAGGGCGAGAACGGGCGCGGTGCTGCCGCCGGGCAGCGCCGTCTCGCCGCTCTCATCGTGGAAGAAGACGACGTGCAGGACCACGCTTGAATAAGCCGCGTCCAGGTGATGGCCGTGGCGGCGGAAGTCGCTCGTGCGTACGTGCAGCTCCACGTCGCCGGAGAGGAGGCGGCCCGGCGCGGCGATGATGGCGCCACGGAAGTCCGGTCCCGGGCCGGCGCCCGGCCGCCCGCGGAAGATCACGCGCAACGCCTCGCCGTCTGTTGTCACGAGTGCTTTCCTCGGGAAGCGCTGGCCCTCCCAGATGTGGGAGAGGTCCGCTTCCAGGAGATGTCGCTCCGTCCCGTAAGCAGGGCTCGGCTCGCGGACGGTAGCCGTCCCGGCCCCACCCCACCCCAAACAAAAGGGTGGATCGGGGGACACCCCCGGACCCCCGGTATGGGCCTGCGGCCCCTTCACTTGCGCGCTGTCCCGCAGAATGCTGATCGCATTGCTCATTCCTCAGCTGCCCGATCCTCGTCAGCGCTTCGGTCAGCGAGTTGAGGCTCCGCGAGCGGTGATTCGACGGGCAGTGGAGGCATCGTGTCGGCAGGACTGCCTTCCACTCTCCCTCTTCCTTCTTCCGCCCTCGATACCGCCTCGTATTCGAAGGCGGCGCGCTCGGCGATGATGCCCAACAGCTTGGCGGAGGCGCCGCGCGGCTGGTACTGGCCGGTCTCCCACTCGCTGACCGTCTGCTGGCGCGTACCAAGCTCGTCCGCCATGGCGTCCTGGGAGAGGCCGAGGTGCCTGCGCAGGGCACGCACCCGGCCGGCGTCCCATGAACGCGCTTTCTTCTCGCTCATAGGGGCATTCTACACGGAAACGTGTAGGGTGAGTAGTCCCGACGGACCTATAAACCAGCAAACCGGCAAACCCGCAAGCCGTAGGCGGTGGGCTGTAGTTGCAAGTCCAGGATTCATTAGCACACACGCGCCGCTCTGCGGCCCAGTCTGCGTTAATCTGCATTAATCTGCGGCTATGCCAACTGGCACACCTAGCCGCCCACGCCCGGCTGCGTGGCCGCTTCGGCCGGCTGCCGGCCCGAAGTCTGCGGGCCCCAGCGCCGCGAGAACGTCAGGTACCCTGCTGCCAGCATCGCCGCCAGCGCTGAAACAAGCAACGTCGCCCGGGCGCCGGTCACGTCCGCAACGACGCCGACGAGCAGCAGCGGGACCAGCGAGAGCGCGTCGCCGATCGCCATCTGCACCGCGAAAACGCGGCCCTGCGCTTCCGGCGGCGCCTGCTCGTTCATGACGACGCGCGTGCCCACGGCGACGAGCACGTAGGCGAAGCCGATCGGCACGGCCAGCAGCATCGCCATCGTGATTGCCGAAGAGACGCCGACCTTGCGCTCGAGGAAGCCGATGCCAAGGTC
>JBDTMD010000320.1:0-3530 GCA_039934435.1 Burkholderiales bacterium | reverse complement strand
GAGCGGCTGACATGGATCTGAAAGGCAAGGTCGCCGTCATCACCGGCGCGGCGAGCGGCATCGGCCGCGCCGCGGCGCTGCGCTTTGCCCGCGAAGGCGTGGCGGGCCTCGCGCTCGCCGACCTCAACATGGCCGGCCTGAAGCCGCTGGCGACGGAACTGAAGGCTCTGGCGGTGGCGTGCGACGTGAGCCGCGAGGCCGACGTCAAGCGCCTGGTGCAGCAGGCGGAGGAACGCTTCGGCCGCGTCGACGTGTACTTCTCCAACGCCGGCATCGTGCGCCGGGGCGGTTTGGAGGCGGGGGACGCCGAGTGGGACCGCAACTGGCGCATCCACGTCATGGCGCACGTCTGGGCGGCGCGCGCCGTGGTCGAGAAGATGGTGGCGCGCGGTAGCGGCTATTTCCTGATCACGGCCTCGGCCGCGGGACTTCTCAACATCGTCGAGTCGGCGACCTACGGCGTCACCAAGCACGGCGCCGTGGCGTTTGCCGAATGGCTGGCGATTGCCTACGGGCGGCGCGGGCTGCGCGTCTCGTGCCTGTGCCCGCAGGCGGTGATCACCGGCATGTACAAGGGCGACGGCGGCTCGGCGGGCGTGGATGGCGCGCTCAGCGCGGAGCAGGTCGCCGACGAGATCATCAAGGTGATGGCCGAGGAGCGCTTTCTCGTCCTGCCGCATCCGACGGTACTCGACTATATGCGCAACAAGACCGCCGACTACGACCGCTGGATCGGCGGCATGCAGAAACTCTATGCCAAGCACCAGGGGGAGAAGAAATGATCAGGTTGTGCGGCTTTCGCGTCAGCAACTACCACAACAAGGTGCGCATCGCGCTGCTCGAAAAGGGCGTCGCGTTCGAGGAGGACTCGGGCGTGAAGCCGTCGCAGGAAGGCGATTACCTCGCCAAGAGCCCGATGGGCAAGGTGCCGTACCTGGAAGTGAACGGAACGCGCATCCGCGAGTCGAGCGCGATCCTGGAATATCTCGAGGACGCCTATCCGCAGAAGCCGTTGCTGCCGAAGGATTCGGTCGAGCGCGCGCGCGTGCGCGAGCTCGTCATCTTCATCGAGCTGCACCTGGAGCTGGCGGCGCGGCGCATGTACGGCATGCTGGCCGGTGGCAAGCCGGTTTCGGATGAATCGAAGCAACGCGTGGAGAAGGACCTCGCCAAGGGCGTACGCGCGCTGAAGGCGGTGGCGAAATTCGAGCCCTACATCGCCGGCACGGAACTGAGCATCGCCGACTGCGCGGCCTTCGTGCATCTGCCGCTGGTGACCCTGGTGACCAGGAATTTCTTCGGCCGCGACTTTCTTGAGGACATTCTGCAGATGAAGCCGTACCTGAAGATGCTGGGCGAGCGCCCCGCGTTCGCCAAGGTGAACCAGGATCGCAGGGCCGCCACCGCCGCGGCGAAGAAATAGCTCGATGGCCGGGCTGGCACCGCTCGGCGATTACCTGAGGTTCGTCGTCACGCTCACCGCGGTCGTCGATCCGTTCCTCGCCATTCCGTTCTTTCTCACTTTCGCGGCATCGCGCAGCGACGCCAACCCCAAGCGCGTCGCCCGGGTCGTGACCGCCACGGTGTTCGTGGTGCTCGCGGTGGCGGCGTTGTTCGGCGAGATGCTGCTCGAGCTGATCGGCGCGAGCCTGTCGGCGTTTCGAGTCGGCGGCGGCCTCGTGCTGCTGCTGATGGCGCTGGCGATGCTCAACGCCCAAGCCGGTGGCGTGCGCCAGTCGAAGGCCGAGGCCCAGGAACTGGAAGAGGGCGAATTGCAGGGCGTGGTGCCGCTCGCGATACCGCTGCTCGCCGGGCCGGGCGCCATCAGCACCGCGATCATCGCTGCCGAGGGCGGCGGCGTCCTGCACCAGTTCGTCATCGTTCTGTGCATCGCCGTTGTCTGCGGAGTGGTGTGGCTGGCGCTGCGCGCCGCGCCGCGCGTCGCCGCGCGCATGGGCACCACCGGGATGAATGTCGCGACGCGGATCCTGGGACTGCTGCTCGCCGCGATGGCGGTGCAGACCATGGCGGTGGGGTTGAAGGCGTTGTTTCCGGGGCTGGCGTAGCCCTCAGCGTGCCTCCATCCAATCGGCCGAATCCTTCCACAGCGTGTCTTTAAAGCGCTCGCGGAAAAAACCAAAGTGTCCGATTGGTCCGTCGCCGACCTGCGCCGGGTCCACGCGCTCGAGATTGCGCACCGAATTCGGATAGAAATCCAGAAACGCCTCCACTGCTTTGAGAGGCGCATAGCTGTCATCCGCCACGGCATACGCACGAATCGGCGCTGCAAACCGCGCATACGCCTCCTGCGCCCCCAGCGCGCCTACGATGTACCCCGGGTGCCGGCACCAGCTCGACCACTCCGTAGCGACGCCGGCCGGCAGGTCTTCACCCTGGCCAAAGACGCGCGCTGGTACGTATCCGTACAGGCGCGACATTCCTGGCAGGACGACATGCGTGAGAAACCACATCCCGGCGCGGCCTTTGCCGCTCCAGTGTTTCCAATAGCCGCTCTGCGACCCTACGGTCATGACCGCCACATAGCGCTCATTGCCGGGGACGATGCCGAACGCCTGCCCGCCGAAGCTGTGGCCGATACCGATGATCCGTGCGCCGTGCGTGGCGCGCGCCAGGTAGTCGAGCCCGCCGCCGATGTCCTTCTCTGCCCAGTCGCGCATGCGCGCCTTGAAGCCGCGCAGTTTCGGCGGGCGCGAGCGGCCGATGCCGCGGTAATCGAAGGTCAGCGCGGCAAAGCCGCGCGTGGCGAGGTAAGCGGCGAACTTGCCGTAGTACTCCTGCTTCACGCCGGCGGCCGCCTGGAACAGCACGGCGCGGCGGTTCGGCGTGCGCGGCCGGTACAGCGTGCCGGCGAGCCGGTAGCCGTCGCGCGCGGCGAATTCGACGGCGGTGCCGCTCACTTCGGGACGGAGCGCGGCGCGCCTTTGGCGTCGATCGCCACGTAGGTGAGCGTTGCCTCGGTCACCTTCACGACCTTCGATTCCGAGCGCCCGCGCTCGGCGAACACCTCGACGTTGACCGTGATCGAGGTATTGCCGATGCGCACCACGTCGGCATACAGCGAAAGGATGTCGCCGATCAGCACCGGCTGCTTGAAGACAAAGGAGTTCACCGACACCGTGGCGACGCGCCCACGCGCCACGCGCCCGGCGACCGTGCCGCCGGCCACGTCCACCTGCGCCATGATCCAGCCGCCGAAGATGTCGCCGTTGTGGTTGGCGTCGGCCGGCATCGGCACGACGCGCAGCGCCGGAATCTTGCCCGCGGGTAGCTCCAGGCCCGGCGGCTGGTGCGATGCGCGTCCCATGACGCCCGCCTCCTAATCGCGCGTTTCGAGATAGTGCAGCGGCCCGCCGCGGAACGGCGCGAAACCGGTGCCAAAGATGAGACCGGCATCGATCAGATCGGCATCCGCGACGATGCCTTCGGCGAGCACCGCCTCGGCCTCAGCGAGGTAGGGCTCGATCAGCGCCTCGACTAGTTCGGGCCGCCATTCGCCGGGCTGACCCTTC
>JBDTMD010000319.1:0-3539 GCA_039934435.1 Burkholderiales bacterium | reverse complement strand
CCCGCGCTCAAGGTCGACGGCAAGTTCGTCGCCAATCCGCTGGTGGAAACGCAGCGCGTGCACGACGAATTCGGGCGCCTGGCGTTCGGCAAGCCGAAGACGGGCGACGCGCTCGCTGCGGGGAAGATCCTGATGAAGAAGGGCACTGTGGACCTGTCGCGGCTGGATCAGACGGTGGAAGCGCTGTGCGCGAAGATCCTGCTCACGTTCCCGGACTGCACTACCAAGACGCTGGAAGAGCTGAGAAAGCCCAAGCTCGAGGCCTGGAATCGAAACAAGGAAGACGCGCGCGCCTGGCTGGCGCTCAACATGATGACCGAGGCGCGCGCCGGCTTCACCGCGTTCAACGAAGGCCCGAAGGACGACCGCGAGGCCGACTTCGTGCTGCTGCGCCAGAAGCTGGCGGCGGGCGAGGGCTGGGTCGGCGGATTGCACGATGCGATCCAGCCGGGGAAGTCGCGTGGCGGATAGCCCACTTCGAGTCTGGCTGGAGCGCGACGGCGCGCTCCTCAGGCTGCGCCTGGCGCGGCCGAAGGCCAACCTGATCGACGCGGCGATGATCGCGGCGCTGGCGGCGGCCTTCGCCGCGTACCGCGACAACGCCGGGTTGCTCGCGGCGCTCGTTGATCACGAGGGGCCGCACTTCTCCTTCGGCGCGAGCGTGGAGGAGCACCTGCCGGGCGCCTGCGAGCAGATGCTCGGCAGCCTGCACGCGCTGCTGAGCGCCATGTTGGTCTGGCCGCGGCCGATCCTGATGTGCGTGCGCGGCCAGTGCCTGGGCGGCGGGCTGGAGTTCGCGCTCGCGGGAAGCCTGATGTACGCCGCGCCCGACGCGCAGTTCGGCCAGCCGGAAATGAAGCTCGGTGTGTTCGCGCCGGCGGCGTCCGTCCTGCTGCCCTTGCGCATCGGCCAGGCGCGCGCCGAGGACCTGCTGTACTCGGGCCGCTCGATCGACGCGCCGAGCGCGCTCGCCTGGGGCTTGGTGAACGAAATAGCGGAGGATCCGGCGGCCGCGGCTACCGCGTACTTCGAGAAGCACCTGGCCGGAAAAAGCGCGGCCTCGCTCGCGCACGCGGTGCGCGCGGCGCGCGAGCCCTTCGCGGACCTCGCGCGCGCGCGGCTCGACGACGTCGAGGCCCTCTACCTCGAAAAGCTGATGGCGACGCGCGACGCGAAAGAGGGCCTCGCCGCCTTCATGGAGAAGCGCGCGCCAAAATGGGAGCACCGATGAGCACCAAGGACATCATTGCGCGCTGCGAGCGCCTGTTCGAGGATCTGCGCTTTGGCGCGGTCAAGGACTGGAAGGCCGCCGCGCCCGGCCGCAAGGCCATCGGCTACATGCCGATCTACGTGCCGCGCGAGATCATCCACGCCGCCGGCATGCTGCCGGTGGGCATCTTCGGCGGCGGCGACCAGCTCGAGGTGATCCAGGGCGACGCCTACTACCAGAGCTACATCTGCCGCATCCCGCGCTCGACGCTCGAGCTCGGGCTCACCGGGCGGCTCGACGTGCTCGACGGCATGCTGTTCCCTTCCATCTGCGACGTGATCCGCAACCTCTCGGGCATGTGGCAGGTCATGTTCAAGGACAAGTACGTCAAGTACTTCGACCTGCCGCAGAATTACGACGACGCCATCGGCGGCGAGTTCTACGTGCACGAGA
This sequence comes from Burkholderiales bacterium, assembly GCA_039934435.1. Classification (GTDB taxonomy): domain Bacteria; phylum Pseudomonadota; class Gammaproteobacteria; order Burkholderiales; family SG8-39; genus JAABQT01. The sequence goes on along the minus strand of JBDTMD010000319.1, from coordinate 1,876 downwards.
TGCAGCAGCTGCGCGATGACCTGGGCAAGCTCGCCGGCAAGGCGGTCACCGACGAGGCGTTGCGCGCCTCGATCGCGGTGTACAACGAGAATCGCACGGCGATCCGCGAGCTGTACGCCTACCGCGCCGAGAAGCCGTGGCAGGCGCCGACCTCTGAGCTTTACCTCGTGCTGCGCGCCGGCTGCGTGCTGCCACCCGAGGAGCACACGGCGCTGGTGCGCAGCTACCTCGCCGAGGCGAAGAAGGAGACACGGCCGCGGCGCGACAACGCGCGCGTGGTGCTCACCGGCTCGTTCTGCGAGCAGCCGCCGCTGTCGCTCATCAAGTCGATCGAGATGTCCGGCTGCTACGTGGTGGACGACGATTTCCTGCTCATCCAAAGCTGGCTGCTCGACGAGGTGCCGGTCGCCGGCGACCCGCTCGAAGAACTGTCGAAGGCCTTCCTGCACCGCTCGACCTCGACGTCGTCCAAATACGACGAGAAGAAGGAAGACAAGGGCAAGTTCCTGCTCAAGCAGATCAAGGACCGCGGCGCCGAAGGCGTGATCTTCGCCGCGCCGTCGTTCTGCGACCCGGCGCTGCTCGAGCGCCCGATGCTGCAGGATGTGCTGGCGAAGTACAAGGTGCCGTACACCGCGTTCAAGTACGCCGAGAACACCGGCCAGATGGCGCCGATCCGCGAGCAGGCGGGCACGTTCGCCGATTCCATCAAGCTGTGGAGCGCTGCGTAAGCGGCCTCACCGAATCCGGAAATCCCACGGGGAACCCGCCATGACCACGACCGCCACGATGCCCGCCAGCGCCAAAAAGCCACAGAACGTCCAGAAGGAGGACGCGATGTGGCTGCAGAAGGAAATGATCAACAGCAACTACGTCGACCTCGCGCAGGCGCACAGCCAGGGCCGCAAGGTGGCCGCGACGTTCGTGCCGGGCAACCTGAACGAGTTGCTGATGTGCTTCGACTTCGCGCGCAGCCTGCCCGAGACCAATGCGCTGCAGAACGGCATGCGCAAGAAGAGCGGCAAGATGATCATGGACGCCGAGCGCGACGGCCACAGCGAAGACGTGTGCACCTACGTCAAGTCCGACCTGGGCATGATGATGGGCGGCGAGGTCGGCCCGACCGGCGAGGTGTTGCCCACGCCTGACGTGCTGCTGCTGTCCTACACCGGCTGCTTCACCTTCATGAAGTGGTTCGAGCTGATCCGCCACAAGTACGGCTGCGAGACGGTGATGCTGCACGTGCCGTACCAGAGCGAGGGCCGGATCGCGCCCAACATGCGCGAGTACGTGGTCCGGCAACTGAAGGAAACGGTGATCCCGACGCTCGAGCGCATCTCCGGGGTGAAGTTCGACATCGATCGGCTGCGCCAGTACATGAAGGAATCGGCGAAAGCCGAGGACGACCTGGTCACCGTGCTGCAATCGGCTAAGAACCGGCCCTCGCCGATCGACGGCTACTTCGGCGCCGTCTATTACATCGGCCCGATCTTCACCGCGTTCCGCGGCACGCCGGAGGCGACCGAGTACTACCGCGTGCTGCGCACCGAGATCGAGCAGCGGGTGCGCGAAGGCAGGGGGCCGATCACGCCGGAGGGCGAGATCACCGACGAGAAATACCGGCTGGTGGTCGAAGGCCCGCCCAACTGGACCAGCTTCCGCGAGTTCTGGAAGATGTTCTACGACGAGGGCGCGGTGGTGGTGGCCTCGACCTACGCCAAGGTCGGCGGCGTGTACGACTTCGGCTTTCGCCACGACCCGGACCATCCGCTCGAGTCGCTCGCCGAGTATTGCCTCGGCTGCTACACCAACCTGAATTTTCCGCAGCGCATCGACATGATCTGCAAGTACATGGACGAATACCAGGCCGACGGCC
>JBDTMD010000318.1:0-3544 GCA_039934435.1 Burkholderiales bacterium | reverse complement strand
GCGTGCGCCGCAGCGCGCTTCCAGGCCTTGTCGACGCGCGGCGCGTATTTCTGCCCCGCGAAACTCACGCTCGTGAGCGCCTTGTCGTCCGCCACCAGCAGCATGCGCCCATGGGGGCTTCGATAGTAGTCGTAGTAGTGCATGGTCATTCCTTTTTGAGAGAGCTCCAGAGATGCATCACCGCGTACGCGCGCCATGGCCGCCAGTTTTCACCCGCGGCGAGCGCGCGACGCTCGTCCTTCGTGCCGAGCGCCTTCATGACACCGATATCGGTGTGCGGATAGGCGTCCGGCCAGGCAAGCGCGCGCATCGCGATGTACTGCGCGGTCCATTCGCCCACTCCGGGGAGCGCGCGCAGGCGATCGAGCGTCGCGTCAACATCGGCGTTCGGCATCAGAACGAGCTCGCCGTCCGCCACGGCGCGCGCCAGCGCCAGGATCGAGCGGGCGCGCGCCGCCGGCATGCCCAGGCGCGCGATGCGACCCGGCGGCGCGTCAGCGACGCGTGCGGCTGCCGGAAACAAGGTCGTAAGAGCCGGGAACGGCGTTTCGATCGGTTCGCCGAGCGCCGCCGCGAGGCGGCCCGCCAGCGTGCGCGCGCCGGCCACCGTCACTTGCTGCCCGAGGATTGCGCGCAGCGCTACTTCGAAGCCGTCGAAGGCGCCGGGCACGCGCAGCCCGGGGCGCTTGCGCGCCAGGGCGCCGAGTGCATTTGCCACTTCCGTCGGATTGCAGGCCAGATCCATGAGCGCCTTGACGCGCGAGAGCACGGGCGGCAGCACCCGCGCGAGCGAGGCGGACACGGCAATGCGCAGCGCCGGCTTCCTGGGCGACATGCCGACATTGATCCAGCCGAGATGGTCCTTGCCCTCCTGGGCGACGCGTACGGTGCGCCGGTAGTTGCCGTCCGCGAGCGCCTCGACGCCGGCAATGGCGCGCGCGTCCAGGAACGCGCAGAGCGCGGGCCAGTCGTACGGCGGACGGAAACTCAGCTCGAAATTCAGCGCATCCGCCGCCGGCGCGACGGCGGTGCGCATCTGCCGGCGCAACTGCCCGGGCTGCAGGCGGTAACGGCTCCTGAACAGCGCGTTGAAGCGCCGCAGGCTGCCGAAGCCGCTGGCGAACGCGATCTCGGTGACCGGCAGCGCAGTGTCGGTGAGCAGGCGCTTGGCGAGGAGCAGGCGCTGCGTCTGCGCAAATTCGATCGGGGAGACGCCGAACTCCGCGCCGAATGCGCGGCGCAAGTGGCGGTCGGTGATGCCCAGCCGCAAGGCGAGCGCCTCCAGGCTTTGCGCATCGAGCGTACGATCCTCGATCAGGCTCGCCGCGGCCTGCGCCAGGCGCGACCGCGCATCCACGCTGGCGTTGCCTGGGGCGAGCTCGGGGCGGCAGCGCAGGCAGGGCCGGTAGCCGGCCGATTCGGCGGCGGCGGCGCTCGGGTAGAAGCGGCAGTTCTCGCGCCGCGGCGGCTTCACGGTGCATACCGGCCGGCAGTAGATGCGGGTCGAGGACACGGCGACGAAGAAGCGGCCGTCGAAGCGTGCGTCGCGCGAGCGCAAGGCGCGGTAGCAGGTGGCGGCATCCAGCGTCATGGGCGCCATTATGACCGCCGCCCGCAGCGCCTGCTCGCCGTTTCCGGACATTGCGGCGCGAGGTCCGGAAACGGCCAGTGGGGTGCGCGGCCTTCTGCGATGATGCCGCCATGAGGCCCGCCGATTACGCCCGCCTGGTGGCGCTCGCCGCGATCTGGGGCGCGGCGTTCATTTTCATGCGCGTCGCGGCCCCGGTGCTGGGGCCCATCTGGACGCCGGAGCTGCGCGTCCTGCTCGGCGGGCTCGCGCTGCTGGCGTGGTTGCGCATCACGGGATTCGACCCGGGCCTGAGCACGCACTGGCGCTCGTACCTGCTCATCGGCAGCATCGGCATCGCCGCGCCGTTCGCCCTGTACTCGTTCGCTGCGATCCACGCGCCGGCGTCGTTGCTCGCCATCATCAATTCAACCGCGCCGATCTTCGGCCTCGCCTGGAATGCGTCGTTTCGCGACGAACGGGTCACGCTGCGCAAAGCTGCCGGGCTCGCGCTGGGCATCGCCGGCGTGGCGCTGATCGCGCGACCGTCGGGAATCGCGCAGGACCCGATGTTCGGCTGGGCGGTGGCGGCAGCGCTCGCGGCCTGTTGCCTGTACGGCGTCGTCGGCGTGCTCATAAAGAGGTTTTCGGGCGGCGCCACGCCGCGCGCCATGGCTGTCGGCAACCAGCTCGCGGCGGCGGCAGTGCTGATCCCCTTCCTGCCGTTCGCGCCACCGCTCGCCGCGCCTTCGGCGCTGGTGCTGGCGAACGTGCTGGCACTGGCGCTGCTCGCAAGCGGCGTGGCGTTCGTCCTTTACTTTCGCCTCATCGCCGACATCGGCGCGACGCGCGCGCTCACCGTCACCTACCTCGTCCCGCTCTTTGGCATCGTCTGGGGCTGGCTGTTCCTCGGCGAGGCGATGCCCGCCGCGGCGCTCGCCGGCGGCGCGCTCATTCTCTCCGGCACGATCCTGGTGACGCGCCACTAAAATAGGGACAGATCTCATTTTTCTCGAGAAAAATGGGGTCTGTCCCCTTTTATGCCAGCCTACCCGCACCTTTTTCAGCCCCTGAACCTCGGCTTCGTTGCGCTGCCGAACCGCATCCTCATGGGGTCGATGCACATGGGGCTCGAGGCGCGGCCCGACGGCATGGAGCGGCTCGCGGCGTTCTACGCCGAGCGCGCCAGGGGCGGCGCGGCGCTCATCGTCACCGGCGGCTTCTCGCCGAACGACGCCGGTGAGCTCGGCCCGCACCGCGCGCAGCTGAGCACCAAGGCGGACGCCGAGCACCACAAGGTCATCCCGCGTGCCGTGCACGATGCCGGCGGGCGCATCGCGCTGCAGGTGCTGCATTCGGGACGCTACGGCTTACATGAGAGGATCGTCGCGCCGTCGGCGGTGAAGTCCGGCATCAATCCGAACGCACCGCGCGAAATGAGCGCGGATGAAATCGGGCAGACCATCGCCGCCTTCGCCGCCAGCGCCGCGCTCGCGCGCGAGGCCGGCTACGACGGCATCGAGGTGATGGGCTCCGAGGGCTACCTCCTGTCGCAGTTCCTCGCGCCGCGCGTCAACCAGCGCGCCGATGACTGGGGCGGCAGCCTCGAGAACCGCATGCGCTTTCCCGTGGAAGTGGTGCGCGCGAGCCGCGTCGCCGCGGGCGAGGACTTCATCATCGTCTACCGCATATCGGCGCTCGAGCTGGTCGAAGGCGGCCTCGCCGCCGGGGACATCGCGCGCGTGGCGAAGGCAATCGAAAAGGCCGGTGCCACGCTCCTCAACACCGGCATCGGCTGGCACGAAGCGAAGATTCCCACCATCGCGCAGGCGGTGCCGCGTGGCGGCTTCGCCTGGGCGACGAAGAACCTGAAGCAAGCGGTGAAGATCCCGGTCATCGCCTCCAACCGCATCAATGCGCCCGAGGTCGCCGACGAGATCCTCGCGCGCGGCGACGCCGACATGGTGTCGATGGCGC
>JBDTMD010000317.1:0-3559 GCA_039934435.1 Burkholderiales bacterium | reverse complement strand
GCCGTAGCCCACCAGCGTGAGCAGGGCCGCGATGGCGGTGCTGAAGGCGACGACGGCGACGACGGCGAACGGGAAGCCCTGCATGCGGAGCGAAGCTTAGCGGGATTCGAGCTTCTTCAGCTCGTCCGCCTCCATCTTCTCGCGCACGCCGGAGGCGGCGGCAAGCACTACGGCAGCATGGATGGCGAGCCCCAGGCCCCAGCCGGCGAGCGGCCACAGGTTCCAGTGGAGCTGGGGCGTGGCCTGCGTTTGCACCAGCGCGAGAAAGGCGTTGACCGCGATGTACACCGACGCGTGGATGTACAGCCCGAGCTTGGCGCCGGCACGGCGGCGGGCGATGCGTTGCAGGTCTTGCGTCATGGCAGAATCTCCTTAGTTTGAATTGCGTAGCGACCAGATGCGGACGGCGCGCGCCGGGAAGACGCCACCGAGCAAGCCGTAGGCGAGGGCCGTTCCGATGACGAAGGTTGCCGCCAGGCGCAGACTCGGGTCGATGGCCATCGACACGGCGAGCAGGTAGCGCACCAGGAAAATGACAAGGATCAGGGCGAGCGGGATCCAGCTTCCTGGCACCTCGAAGCGCCGCGACTCCGCAACGTAGCGCACGCCGCCGGGCCGCTTCAGCACCCAGCCGGCGCCGAGCGTGAGCGCGAGCCCGATGACCCAGGCTGCGGTGGCGGTGAGCGACCAGCCGAAAGCGAGCGTCACGCCGTAGAGCGAATACGCGGCCATGGCGAGCGGGCCGACGGCGAGCCGTGTTTCGCTCACCGTGCGCGCGCGCGCCTGCGACAGGCCGAGCGCGACGAGCGCGACGAACAGTCCCCACACCCAGAGCGGCGTGCCGGCGACGGCGCGGCGCGCAATATTGAAGAGCACGAGGTGCCCGTCTGGCTGGGTGAGGATGTGTTTCAGGATTTCGAGCAGCATGGAAGTCTCCTTGGTCAAATGAGGCCGAGGCCCGACCACAACGCGTGGCCGAGCAGGCTGATTGCCGCAACCACCGCGGCGAGATGAAGAACGATCACTGCATCGAATGCGTAATCCATGGGGTCCTCCCCGTGGCTGTTTGACACGGGCAGTCTGTGCGCCGCGAAACGCTGCTGCCACCGGATTGCGACGGGCTGCGGCCCACACCGACGAACCGCTAAACTGGCGGCATGAACGACCTGCTGATTCGTGGCGCCACCGTCTACGACGGCACCGGCGCGCCTGGCCGCATCGCCGACGTGGCCGTCAAGGACGGGCGCATCGCTCCCCCGGGCCCTGCCAACAAAACGCTCGACGCCGGCGGCCTGGCCCTGATGCCCGGCATTGTCGACGTGCACACGCACTACGACGCCCAGATCACCTGGGACCCGAAGCTCTCGCCGTCGCCGGCGCTCGGCGTTACCACGGCGATCATGGGAAATTGCGGCTTTGGCATCGCGCCCTGTCCGCAACCGCTGCGCGAGACCATCCTGAGGAATCTCTCGGTGGTGGAAGGCATGGACGTCGACGCGCTGCTCGCGGGCACGCGCTGGGACTTCGAGACCTTCCCGCAGTATCTCGATGCGCTCGAGCGCATCCACCCCTACGCCAACGTCGGCGTGCTCGCCGGGCATTCGACGATCCGCAGCGCCGTGATGGGTGAAGACGCGTCCAGCCGCAAGGTGCCGACGCCGCGGGAACTGAAAACGATGCAGGACGCGGTGCGCGGAGCGCTGCGCGTCGGCGCCGCCGGTTTCGCCTCGTCCTTTTCACCCAACCACAGCGGCTGGGGCGGCCGGCCCATGCCGTCGACGATCTGCGAGGATGCGGAGCTGCGCGCCTTGATCGAGCCGCTGAAGGAGGCGCGCAAGGGCATCTTCGTCGTCGCCGCGGGCTCGAAAGCGACGCCCGAGTACCTCGAGCAGATGGCGGCCGACAGCGGGCGGCCGATGTTCATGGTCACCGTGCTCACCATGTACACGGACCAGGCGCCGGCACGCGCCATGACTTACTACGAGCGCTGCAGCGAGGCGTTGAAGCGCGGGCGCGAGGTCTACATCCACGCCAACTGCCAGCCGTTGTCTTTCGATTTCACATTACGCGAGCCATATCCGTTCATGGCGCTCGGCGCGTTCGATCGCGTGAAATCGGCCAAGGCGGAGGAACTTCCGGAAATCTATGCCGATCCGGCGTTTCGAGCGCGCTTGCGCGAGGACCTGAAGCGGCCGAAGCCGGGCATCCTGTTCTCGGGCGACTGGAGCAAGGTGGAAATCGACGGCGTGCCGCTGCCGCGGCTTGCCGCGGGCCGCGACCCGCTCGATTTCTTCTGCGAGCGGCCGCTAGAGACGCAGATGATCGCCAAACTGTTCCAGAACGACGACGCCGGCGTGGCACCGCTGCTAAAGCATGAAGCGGGCGTGATCGCGCTGTCGGACGCGGGTGCGCACCTGATCTATTTCTGCGACGCCGGCTTTGGCCTGCACTTGCTCGCGCACTGGGTGCGCGGCAACGGCACCTTCACGCTCGAAGAGGGCGTGCGGCGGCTGACCTCCGATCCGGCGCGCAAGTACCGCATTCCGGAGCGCGGCGAGATTCGCGCCGGCGCCTGGGCCGACCTGCTGCTGTTCGACCCGGCGGCCGTCGGGCTGTCGAACCTGCGCCGGGTCAAGGACATGCCCGGCGGCGGCACGCGCATGATCCGCGAGCCGCTGGGTGTGCACGGCGTCTGGGTGAACGGCGTACAGGTGCACGACGGCCGCGATTACTGCGCGCTGGCGCGCGGCCCGGGCCGCGTGCTGCGCGAATTCGGTCGCTAGCGGGCTACTGCAATTCCTTGCCGGGCTTGAACGCGACCGGGTCGAGCGCGTGCCGGGCCAGCAGGGAGTGGAAGTCGAGGCGGTTGCGCTTGGCGATTTTCGCCGCCTGATTGACGTTGCCGTCGGTGATGCGCAGCAGGCGCGTCAGGTACAGCCGCTCGAAATCGCGGCGCGCCTCTTCGAGGGCCGCGAAATCGTTGCCCGCCGGGGCGAGGATGCGTTCGACCAGAGCCGCCGTCAGCACGGAGCCGGCGCATAGCTCGACGCAGCGGCCGATCACCTGCTGCAGCTGGCGGATGTTGCCCGGCCACGGCGCGGTGAGCAGCAGCGGCACGGCCGCCGGCGACACCGCGGCAATGGACTTTTTGCTCCGGGCCGCCGCCGCGGTGACGAAATGCGCCGCGAGCAGCGGAATGTCCTCGCGCCGCGCCGCGAGCGGCGGCAGATCGAGCATCACCACGTTGAGGCGGTAGTACAGGTCCTCGCGAAAGCGCCCGGCCCTGATCTCCTCGCGCAGGTTGCGGCGCGTGGCGGCGATGACGCGCACGTCCACCGCTACCGAGTGCGTCGCACCCACCGCGCGCGCCTGGCGTTCCACCAGCGCGCGCATCAGCTTGGCCTGCAGCGCGAGCGGCAGGTCGCTGACCTCGTCCAGGTAGAGCGTGCCGCCCTGCACCGATTGCATCAGCCCCTGGTGCTCGCGCACGGCGCCGGTAAACGCGCCTTTCACGTGGCCGAAGAGTTCGGATTCGAGCAGCGGCTCGGGCAGCGCGCCG
>JBDTMD010000316.1:0-3564 GCA_039934435.1 Burkholderiales bacterium | reverse complement strand
ATTACGTTTTTTGCAGGTTCGAGGGTGTAACCAAGGACGCCGTAGAGGGCCGGTTTCCGTATGGTTGCGACAACCAACCAGGGTCCGTGGAGCAAACCGACGATCGCTTGTGCGACGGCGGCTCGCACGACTTTGGTCGGGGTGTGTGGGAAAGCGAGCGGGATACGGAACTTTTCAAGTTCGCTCAGCGGGGCGTCCTTGAGCCACGACGTGTAATCCACCGCAGCCACCGCGCTGCTTCCGAGTTTGCGGACCGTGTGGGGGAGCTTCTTGAACTCGTCGGCCAAATTCTTCGTCATCTGGTCGATCGCCGCTCTGCTCGCCTGAACATCCGACCTCTCACTGACGTCCTGAGCGATCTCCGTCACGACCTCCCCGGTTGCGGCAATCATCTCCTCGGCAAGGAGCACGCCAAGCTTGCCGGCATATCGAGCCGCCCAAGCCCCGGAGATCACGACGAGACTCTCGGTAATCACGAACTTCAGCACCTTACCGAGCAGTGACCAGCCCGCCTCGTCCGCCGCCTCGGCCATCGCATCGGTCGCATATCTGGCCCAGAGGTCAACAAGCGCTGATCCGTAATCCCCGACGAAGTTGTCCGCGTTAACTTCATTCTCAGCTACCCGTGCGCGGAGCTCTTGTTCTAACGCATCTCGGTCTTGCTCAGTGTATGAGGCCTTCGGTTGATCGTAGCCGGGGGCTGGGACACCGGGGAGCGGCTCGGCTGACGAGGTTATCGCCCATTTTGGCTTGGGGAGCGCCCCGCCGGGGGCGGAATCCAGCCCATTTCTCTGTACTTGTTGTGGGCGGCGGTTACCTTTGCTCTGCTGCACCACATGCGTTAGCTCATGGGCAATTAACCGCCGCCCCTCGTGCGTCCCCGGAGCAAACCAACCCGCACCAAACACAATGTCGTGTCCCACGGTGTACGCATTCGCGTTCACGTCCCGCGTCGATTGATCTGCGGCCGGGTCGGTATGCACATGCACCCGCGAAAAGTCATGCCCGAAGCGCTGTTCCATATCCCGCCGCAGTGTTTGATCCAGCGGCCTGCCGGGGCTCATGAGTACGCGGTCTACACTGGGGGGTGCCATATCTGCCGTCCCTGTGGCTTGTCCTGTGTAGCGTTGGATGCGCGGTGGTGCGCTGCCAACTGCGGAATGCGCCGACGCTGCCAATACCTGATCCGCAACCCGATCCGCTTCCTGTTCCAGCGGGTCGTTGCTCGCGCCTATGGTGAGCTTGGTCTGCAGGAGTTTCTTGCATTTGCATTCCGCGCATTCACCGGTCAGCGACGATGTCGGCGACCCACACGCGCATTTCCTTTGCAGCAGCAAACCGGCGTGAGTCAAACTGTTCGGCGACTGCGACTTGGCGGCTTGGCTTTGCAACGGCGCGGCAGTGCTCATTTCTTTATCTCCTTGCCGATACCCTGCGCCACGTTCTCACCAACGCGCCGCGGCATTAATCCGTGTTCGATTTGCACGCCCGTCACTTGCAGCTGCGCCGTACTTCCCCTGGCCTTCAAAAGCGAAACCGCCTCTCGATCGGCGAATACACGCCCCAATTCCTGTTGCAGCCCCAAAGCAATCGCATGCCTGTCTTCAGGGCGAAAGCCCTTCAGCACCAAACGATCAATATGGACGATGACGTGCTTCATACCCAGCCCCGTGTTTCTGCTTCGTTCAAGCTACGTTCGCGCTTGCCGGCCTCGAATTGCGCCGCCTGCAACAGGTGCGCCATCGACACCGGCTCTTGCAGACCGGCGGCGCGAAACGCGGCGTTGATTGCGATGTTGCGGATGCTGCCGCCGGTGACGTTGAGCCGCGCGAGCTTGCCGTTGTCAATAGCGGCCAGCGGCGTGCGCTCGGGAAAGGCGCTGCGCCAGATCGCCTCGCGCAGGGCTTGATCCGGAAACGGAAACTGCACGACGAAACGCAGGCGGCGCTGGAAGGCGGCGTCGAGCGCCGCCTTCAGGTTGGTGGTGAGGATGGCCAGTCCGCGGTACGACTCCATGCACTGCAGCAGGTAGCTGACCTCGATATTGGCGTAGCGGTCATGGCTGTCCCTGACTTCGCTGCGCTTGCCGAACAGCGCGTCGGCTTCGTCGAACAGCAAAATCGCGCCGCTGTCTTCTGCGGCATCGAAGACGCGGCGAAGATTCTTTTCTGTTTCGCCGATGTATTTGCTGACCACCGCCGACAAGTCGATGCGGTAGAGATCGAGCCGCAACTCACGCGCCAGCACCTCGGCGGCCATGGTCTTGCCGGTGCCGCTTTCGCCCGCGAACAGCGCGCTGATGCCCAGCCCGCGCGCGCCCTTGTCGGCGAATCCCCATTCAAGGTAGACCTTGAGCCGGTTCCGCACATGGGCGCCGATCTGGCGCAGCGTGGCTTTTTGCGTCTCGGGCAGGACGAGGTCATCCCAGCCGGCGATGGCGTCAATGCGTTGCGCCAAGTCGTCGAGCCGGGTTCTGCCCAAGGCGCGGCAGGCCGGCCAGATGATGCTGTCGGGGTTGTCGCTCGCGGCCAGTGCGGGCGCCAGCCGCGCGCCCTCGGCGTGAATGGTGCGGGCGCTCAGTTTGAACTGTCCGGCAATGCCATCCAGGGTGGCATCGAGCGCGCCGTCGGCCTGGTCTGCGTCAACGCCCAGCGCCTGTTGCCAGAGCCATTTCTGCTCGGCAGGCCCGGGTTTGTCGACGCTGAAGCGCAGGCTGGGTCGTTCGAGCAGAAACGGCTGGCTGGCGCTGACGAAAATCAGGCTGCGCAAGGCCTCGATGAATCGCACGGCTGCGGCTGGCAGGGGATCAGTGCCGCTGCTCACCAGCAAGGCGCTGCCGAGCAGCATGGCTTCGCGTTCCCACAGCGTGGTCAGGGCTTCGATTTCGGCGTGGCCGGCGGGAACGTCATCGGCGCGCAGGACTTGCAGCGTCAGACCCAGCTCTTGCGCGATATCGGCGGCCACATCGGCCTGCCCAAGCGCATCGTCGCCGCTCAGCCACACCAGCGGCGACTCGCTTTCGCTTGCGAGGGCGTTGCCCGCGGCGTCGCAGACCGCGCGGTGCGCGCCGGCCATGGCCGTCGGCGGCGTCGCTTCGCGCAGCAGGCTGCGCAGACGCAGGTCGAGGTAATTCACGCCGGCGAGGAAGTGAAGAATGCGCTCGTCGATGCGCAGGCGCCCGCGCGCCACGCCGGCTGATTCATCGACTTCCGCGAGTCGCCAGCGCCGCAGCGGGCCGACCGGAGTCAGGGCGCTCCAGTGCGGCGCATCGAGCGCCGCCAGCGCCCGGCCGAAGCTGGCGCCCTGCCGGCGCGGCTCGCCCGCGGCCGTTTCGCATTGCGCGGCGAGTTGCGAATCCATCTCGATACCCGCGCACAGCAGCAGCACGTCGCGCTCGAAGCCACTGAGGCCAAAGCAGTCCGACAGCCGGTCGATGGCGGCAGGCGCGGGCATGGCCGCGCGGGCCGATTGCGAGGCCTGGTTCAGAGTTTCGGCATCGCCTTCGCCGCCCAGCCGCTGCTTGAGCCGGCCAAACTCGGCCACCATCAGCCGCTGATTGGCGTC
>JBDTMD010000315.1:0-3567 GCA_039934435.1 Burkholderiales bacterium | reverse complement strand
CCAGTGGCGCAGTATCCGCGGCTGCTGGCCGCCCTTGCGCCGCGGCTGAAACCAACGGCAATCGTCACCGACGCCGGCAGTACCAAGCGCGACGTGGTCGCGGCGGCGCGCGCCGCGCTCGGCGCGAAGATCGCGCAGTTCGTGCCGGCGCATCCCATCGCCGGCGCGGAGAAAAGCGGAGCCGCGGCAGCGGACGCCACGCTCTTTCAAGGCAAGCGCGTCGTGCTCACGCCGCTTGCAGAAAACACGGACGCCGCGGTGCAGGCAGTGGAAGATGCCTGGCGCGCCTGCGGCGCGCGCGTCGGCCGCATGAGCGCCGAGGAGCACGATGCCGTGTTCGCCGCCGTCAGCCACCTGCCGCACCTGCTCGCCTACGCGCTGGTGCACGAGGTCGCGGCGCGCGACAACTCGGCGCAGCTTTTCGGCTACGCGGCGGGCGGCTTTCGCGATTTCACGCGCATCGCCTCGAGCCATCCGGAGATGTGGCGCGACATCTGCACGGCGAACCACGGCCCGCTGCTCGCGGAGCTCGACCGCTACCTCGCCAAGCTGCGCGCGCTGCGGCCGCTGGTGGAGGCAGGCGACGGCGTGGCGCTGGAAATGATCTTCGCCGAGGCGCGCGCCGCGCGCGAGCGCTGGCTGAACGGAGACTACGAGTGAAGGCGCTCGATCTCGGGCCGCTCGGCCGCGCCGCCGGGGCGGTGCGGCTGCCGGGATCGAAAAGCATCTCCAACCGAGTGCTGCTGCTCGCGGCGCTGGCTGAAGGCGCGACCGACATCCGCGGCCTGCTCGATGCGGAGGACACGCGTGTCATGCGCGAAGCGCTCGGCAAGCTCGGCCCGCGGCTGGGCACGAAGCAGGCTGAGCTATTTCTCGGCAACGCGGGCACCGCGTTCCGGCCGCTCACCGCGGTGCTCGCGCTCGCCGGCGGCGAATACCGGCTGTCAGGCACGGCGCGCATGCACGAGCGCCCGATCCGCGACCTGGTGGATGCGCTGCGCGCGCTCGGCGCGCGCATCGACTACCTGGGCGAGGAAGGGTTCCCGCCGCTCGCCATCCATCCGGGCAAGGTCGCGTCCGGACAGAAGGTGAAGGTGCGCGGCGACGTGTCGTCGCAGTATTTGAGTGCGCTGCTGATGGCGTTGCCGCTCGCGGGCGGCGGCACGATCGAAGTCGCGGGCGAGCTGATCTCGAGACCGTATGTGGATATCACGCTCAACCTGATGCGCCGCTTCGGCGTCGAGGTGCAGCGCAGCGCCTGGCGCAAATTCATCGTGCCCGGATCGAGCTACGTGTCGCCGGGAACCCTGGCCGTCGAAGGCGACGCGTCCAACGCCTCGTATTTCCTCGCCGCCGGCGCGATCGCCGGCGGCCCGGTGCGCGCCGAAGGCGCCGGCCGCGGCAGCATCCAGGGCGACGTGCGTTTCTGCGAGGTGCTGGAGGCGATGGGCGCCCAGGTTGCAATGGGCGACGACTGGATCGAAGCGCGGGGCAAGGCGCCGCTGCGCGCCTTCGACCTCGACCTCAATCACATACCTGACGCCGCGATGACGGCGGCGGCGATGGCGCTGTTCGCCGATGGCCCGTGCACGGTGCGCAACATCGCCAGCTGGCGCGTGAAGGAGACGGATCGCATCGCGGCAATGGCGACGGAACTGGGCAAGCTGGGCGCGGACGTCGAGGCCGGCGCGGATTTCATCAAGGTCACGCCCGGCAAGCTCAAGTCCGGCGTGGCGCTCGACACCTACGACGATCACCGCATGGCGATGAGCCTGTCGCTCGCCGCGCTCGGCGGCGTGCGCGTGCGCATCAACGACCCGGACTGCGTGGCGAAGACCTACCCCGAGTATTTCAAGGTGTTCGCCCATATCGCGCAATGACGGTTCCGGTGATCGCCATCGATGGGCCGTCGGCCTCCGGCAAGGGGGCAGTGGCGCAGCAGGTCGCCGCGGCGCTGGGCTTTCATTGCCTGGAGAGCGGAGCCTTGTACCGGCTGGTGGCGCTCGCCGGTCCAGAGCAGCCTGAGCAGACTGCCCGAGCGATGCAGGTGGATTTCAGAAATGGGAGGATTTTCCTTTCTGGACAAGATGTTACGGATAAACTGCGCGCTGAGGCGGTGGGCGCACGTGCCTCCGACGTCGCCCAGCGCCCGGAGGTGCGCCGCGCCCTGCTCGAGCGCCAGCGGGCGTTCCGACGCGCGCCAGGGCTGGTGGCCGAGGGGCGCGACATGGGCTCGGTCGTGTTTCCCGATGCCGCCCTCAAGGTGTTCCTCACGGCGACCCCGGCGGTGCGCGCCCAACGCAGGCATAAGCAGTTGATAGACAAAGGAATCGATGCTAACCTTGCCGCCCTTTCCCGTGACCTGGCGCAGCGCGATGAGCGCGATGCGGCCCGGGCGGTGGCGCCTCTGGCGCCGGCCCCGGACGCGCTGCAGCTGGACTCTTCGGAGCGGCCGCTGGCGCAAGTCGTCGGCCTGATCCTCGGGTGGTGCCGGGAGAGGAAACTGGGTGGGCGGGCCTGAGAGGGCCGGCCCTTGTGTGCAACCTGACCCGCGCGCGCCTTAGCCGGCCGAGCGGCTGAACGAGGTTTTTCCCCTTCATGGCAAGCGTTTCCCCCGCAGTGTCGAAGTCCCCGGCCAGCGAATCCTTCGCCGCGCTGTTCGAAGAAAGCCTGACGCGCAAGGAAATGCGCATCGGCGAAGTGATCACCGCCGAGGTGGTGAGCGTTGATCCCAATTACGTCGTGGTCAACGCCGGGCTGAAGTCCGAGTCGATCATCGCCGCCGAAGAATTCAAGAACGACGCCGGCGAGGTCGAGGTCAAGGCCGGCGATTTCGTTTCCGTGTCGATCGAGGCGCTCGAAGACGGCTACGGCGAGACGCGCCTGTCGCGCGACAAGGCCAAGCGCATGGCCGCCTGGATCGAGCTCGAGCAGTCCCTGGAAAAGGGCGAGAAGATCGAGGGCGTCATCACCGGCAAAGTGAAAGGCGGCCTGACCGTGATGACCAAGGGCATCCGCGCGTTCCTGCCCGGGTCGCTGGTCGACCTGCGCCCGGTGAAGGACACCACGCCGTACGAAGGCAAGACCATGGAGTTCAAGGTCATCAAGCTCGACCGCAAGAGGAACAACGTGGTCGTGTCGCGCCGCGCGGTGCTCGAAGCGAGCGCCGGCGCCGAGCGCGAAGCGCTGCTCTCCAGCCTGCAGGAAGGCGCGGTGGTCAAGGGCATCGTCAAGAACATCACCGATTACGGTGCGTTCGTCGACCTGGGCGGCATCGACGGTCTGCTGCATATCACCGACCTCGCCTGGCGCCGCGTCAAGCATCCGTCCGAGGTGCTCAGCGTGGGCGACGAGGTCACCGCCAAAGTGCTGAAGTTCGACGCCGAAAAGAATCGCGTGTCGCTGGGTCTCAAGCAGCTGGGCGAGGATCCCTGGGTCGGCATCGCGCGCCGCTATCCGCAGAGCACGCGCCTGTTTGGCAAGGTCACCAACCTCACCGACTACGGCGCGTTCGTCGAGGTCGAGGCCGGCATCGAGGGCCTGGTGCACGTCTCCGAGATGGACTGG
>JBDTMD010000314.1:0-3580 GCA_039934435.1 Burkholderiales bacterium | reverse complement strand
GCGCTCGGTGCTCGGCAAACACGAGCTGGACGAGATGCTCGCCGAGCGCGACAAGCTGAACGTCGACATCCAGACGATCCTCGACCAGCAGACCGACGCGTGGGGCATCAAGGTGGCCAACGTCGAGATCAAGCACGTCGACCTGAACGAGTCGATGATCCGCGCGATCGCGCAGCAGGCCGAGGCCGAGCGCGCGCGGCGCGCCAAGATCATCCATGCCGAAGGCGAGCTGCAGGCCTCGGAGAAGCTGCTCGAAGCGGCGAACATGCTTTCGCAGCGCGCGGAAGCCATGCAGCTGCGCTACCTGCAGACGCTGACGCAGATCGCTGGCGACAAGTCGCACACCATCGTGTTCCCGCTGCCGATGGACCTGGTCGGACCGCTTGTGGAGGCGACGAAGAAGCTCAAGTCCGGATGAGCGGCGACGCGGCGGCGCGCCCGCTCGACGGCATCCGCGTCCTCGAGATGGGCCAGCTGCTCGCCGGCCCGTTCGCCGGCTGCGTGCTGGGCTACTTCGGCGCCGAAGTAATCAAGGTGGAGCCGCGCGGCGGCGACCCGATCCGCGGCTGGCGCGAGGTGCGCGACGGCACCTCGCTGTGGTGGGCGAGCCTCGGGCGCAACAAGAAGTCGGTGACCCTCGACCTGCAGAGCGCGCGCGGCCGCGAGCTGGCAAAGGCGCTGGCGACGAAGTCGGACGTACTGATCGAGAACTTCCGCCCGGGAACCATGGAGAAGTGGGGCCTCGGGCCCGCCGAGCTGAAAGTGGTCAATCCCGAGCTCATTTACGCGCGCGTCTCGGGCTACGGCCAGACCGGCCCGTACGCGTCGCGGCCCGGCTTTGCCTCGGTCTGCGAAGGCTTCGCGGGCTTTCGCCACCTGAACGGGTTTCCCGACCGCGCGCCGGTGCGACCGAACATCTCGATGGGCGATACGCTCGCCGGCCTGCATGCCGTGCTCGGCATCCTGCTCGCGCTCACGGCACGCTTGCGGCAAAAGGCGCCGGCCGGCCAGGTCGTGGACGTCGCAATCTACGAATCGGTGTTCAACCTGCTCGAGTCGGTGGTGCCCGAGTACGACGGCGCCGGGAAGGTGCGCGAACCCTCGGGTTCGACGATTACCGGCATCGTGCCGACCAACACGTACCGCTGCGCGGACGGCAAGTACATCATCATCGGCGGCAACGGCGACTCGATCTACCAGCGCCTGATGCGTGCCATCGGCCGGCCGGAGATGGCCGAGGACGCGCGTTACGCGACAAACGCGAAGCGCGTCGAGAACGAGAAGGAGATTGACGCCGCGATTTCCGCCTGGACCGGCGCGCGCAGCTCGGGCGACGCTCTCGAGGCGCTGCGCAAGGCCGAGGTGCCCAACGGCCCGATCTACAACGTCGCCGACATGATGGCCGACCCGCATTTCAACGCGCGCGGCATGTTCGAGACCGTGCAGGTGGGCGGCAAGCCGCTCAAGATTCCCGCCATCCCGCCGCTGCTTGGCGACACGCCCGGGCGCACCGACACGCCCGGACCGAAGCTCGGCGCGCACACCGACGAGGTGCTGGAGTCGCTGCTCGGGCTGAATGCGGACGCGCGCGCCGAGCTGCGCGCGGCGGGCGCGATCTAGGGAACGATTTTTTCCGCGCGAAAGCGCGCCAGCAGTCGGGCGAACATCTCCTCGCTGTCCACCACGGCGTGAAAGCCGTGCTGGCGCGACTTGGTGACGCTCGTCATCACGTCATAGTCGCAGTTGAAGACGTAGTCGCCGAACGGCCAGGCGACGACCTCGTTGAAGCGGTACGGCTTCAGGCCGTGCTTTTTCACCATCGCGTCCCAGAGCGGCGCCTTGTCGGCCATGAACTCGACCAGCGCATGCGGCTGCGGCTCCGCGACCGACATCTCGAACGCCGCCGCGATCTTCGGCCAGACATGCCGCCAGCGGAAATAGTCGCCGTTGGTGATGTTGTAGGCCTGATTGGCGCAACGCGACTCGGTCGCCGCCCAGTACGCGGCGTCGGCAAGATGCGCCGACTCGGTCACCTGGTACAGGGACGACCACGCTTTGCCGGGAAAGGCGAGCGCCAGGCCCAATTCCTTGCGCATTGCGGCGTACACCGCAATGACGGAAACAATGCTCATCGCCGTGCCGGGCGCAAAGCCGCACAGCGTCTGCGGCCTGAGCTCGGTCCAGTTCCAGCGCTTGCCCTTCTGGAACGCCGTCAGCCAGTCGATCTGGTCGAAATAGTAGTTGGCGCCCGCGTGCCGCGGGTCGTCCTCGCGCGCCGGCGTCTTGAATGGCCCGAGGTGCGAGCCGTAGTACTTGGTGCCGGTCACCAGCACGACGCGCTCGAGCTTGTTCGAGGCGTGATCGATCGGGCTCACGGCGTTGACCAGCAGGCCGAGGTTGGCGGCGACGTTCTTCGCGAAGTCGGCCGCCGGGCCCGAGCCCGGCTGGAAGGCGGCGAAGAACACGTGCGTGACGTCAGTCAGCCCGCCCAGCCTGGCCCTGGCATCCGCCGGGTCGAGCAGATCGACCGAAATGTGCCGCACGCGCGGCGCATCGGTGCCTTGGCGCCGCGATAGTCCGATCACCTTCCAGTCGGGAAGCGCGGCGAATTTGTCGACGATATAGCGCCCGATCACTCCCTGGGCGCCGACGACCACGGCGGTAGGCATGCGTCGATTATCCCAGCCCCGTGGGGGTCCAGCTTTACATTACTTTACGCTGGCGCAACAGCCCACTTACAGCTGCGTCCGACAATCACCTCGCACCCTCTTATTTCAAAAGGAATCGACATGGACCAGCAAACCCAGAACCCTGTGCGCCGGCGCTTTTTCCGCTTCGCGGCTGCCGGTGCCGCGCTCGCCGGACTCTCCGGCCTCGCGTGGAAGGCGGCCGCGCACGGCGGCCGCCGTGGCGGCCCCATCGACCCGGCACGCATGGAACAGCACATCGATCGCATGCTTAAGCACCTGTATGTGGAAATCGACGCCACCCCGGCGCAGCAGCAGAAACTCGAGCCGATCGTCAAGCAGGCGTCGAAAGAGCTGATGCCGCTGCGCGAACAGGTGCGCGAGGCGCGCCGCCAGGGCATGGAGCTGTTGTCCGCGCCCAGCATCGACCGCGCCGCGATCGAGCGCCTGCGCGTCGAGCAGATCGGCGCCGCCGACGAAGCCTCGAAGCGCTTCGTCCGCGCGCTGAGCGACGTCGCCGAAGTGCTGACGCCGGAGCAGCGCAAGATCGTCGCTGCGCGCATGCAGCGCCGCCGTCACGGCCACCGTTGGAGCTAGACTCGCTGCGGTGGCGCAGCGCATCCTGCTGATCGAAGACGACGTCCGCCTCGCCGGGATGGTTTCGGAGTACCTCGGCGAGGCGGGCTATCGCGTCGCGCACGCGGCGCTGGGGCGCGCCGGGCTTGAGCGCCTGGCGCGGGAGCCGCACGACGCAGTGGTGCTCGACCTGAGCCTGCCCGACATGGACGGGCTCGATGTCTGTCGGCAGTTACGCGAACGCTTCGACGTCCCGGTGCTGATGCTGACTGCGCGCGGCGAGCCGGCCGACCGGGTCATCGGGCTCGAGCTGGGTG
>JBDTMD010000313.1:0-3584 GCA_039934435.1 Burkholderiales bacterium | reverse complement strand
TCGCGATCCTGCCCGATGGATTCACCTATGGCGTTCCCGGCCTGTTGCTGGTCATCATGTACGCCTGCGGCGCCACTCGCCTGATGCTCACGGCCGCGACCCTCGCCTGCGTCGCCATCATCGCGCTGGCCAACGTCATGCTGTCGGTCAAGGGCGCGAGCGTGTTCCAGTTCCTGAACACGAACGTCTTCCTGATCGCCGCGTCGGTCATCGGCCTGAGCTACACGGCGCTGCTCGAATGGACCGAACGCCACGCCTTCGCGCTCGAGGAGGACCTGCGCAAGGACAAGCATGCGAGCGAGACGCTGCTGCGCAACTTCCTGCCCGACCGCATCATGAGCCGCTTGCGCGAGGGCGAGCGCTCCATCGCCGAGGCAGTGGGCGAAGCGACGGTGCTGTTCGCCGACATTGTCGGCTTCACCCCGCTCACGCACCGCATGGCGCCGGGTCACGTGGTCGAGGTGTTGAGCGACATCTTCAACCGTTTCGACGAAATCTCGGACCGCTGCGGGGTGGAGAAGGTCAAGACCATCGGCGACAGCTACATGGCGGTGGCTGGCGTGCGCACGCCCTCGCCGCGCAACGCCGAGTCGATGGCCGAATTCGCCATCGAGGCCCTGGCCTTCGTGCGCGAATATGCCGAGGAAAAGGACCTGCCGCTGCAGGTCAGGATCGGCATGGCCACCGGCTCGCTCGTCTCGGGCGTCATCGGCACGCACGTGCCGATCTTCGATCTGTGGGGCGGGCCGGTGAACGACGCCAGCCGTCTGCAGCAGGAAGGAATCCCGGGCTCGATTCAGGTCTCGGAAGCCACGTACTGGCGCATACGCAACAAGTACGAATTCCAGGACCGCGGCATGCTCACGCTCAAGCACGGCGAGCAGATCAAGGCCTTCCTGCTGACCGGCCGCAAGGTGGCGGCGGGCGCAGGCTTGCGCGTGGTCGGCGAGCTGGCGCGCGAGCCGGCGCCGTCCTGGTCGACCAAGGCGGTCTGAGTGGACGCCACGTTCGAACGGCGGCAGCTTGCCGACGCGCCGGCCGCTGATCGGGCGACCACCCGGCTGTGCCCGGAGTATCGCGAGGTCGTGGATCGAACGGTGGAGCTGCTCCGCGCCACGAAGGCGCGACTGCGCACGGCCTTGCCGCAGGGCGCAGGCGTAGAGGCGGCGAGCACCATCCAGGCAATTACCCGGGATCTCTGGAACGATTGGCGCGTCGCATGGGCCGAGGCGGCCGACTGCCTGTCCGAAATCGCCGGCAGCGCCGAGCATATGCGTCTCGCCAAGGACTACACCGAGTCGCACCTGACGCCGGAATTGATGGGCGCGCCGGTCTGGCGGCAGGCGTACGCCAAGCCGTTGGGCTATCCCGGCGATTATGTGGTGATGAATTTCATGTACGACCGCGCGCCCGCCGGCGACACGCCGTTCGGCAAAGTCGCGCATGAACTGGCGGTCCAGATCGGCCAGTTCGTGGTCAAGCGCAAGGATCTCGTGCGCCAGGCGATCAGCGACGTTGCCGCAAGAACTACCGGGACACGGCCCTGCGTCGTCGCGAGCCTGGGCTGCGGGCCGGCGCTGGAAGTTGCCGAGTATCTGCAACTCGAGTCGCACGGCGAACGGCCCATGCACTTCGTGCTGATCGATCAGGACAGCGAGGCGCTGCGCTTCGCCGGGCGCCAGCTCGGCGCGGTGGCTGCAACGGGCGATCGCGGTAGCGCGCCGCAGATCGAGCTGCGGCACCTCTCGGTGCTGCGGCTGCTGCGCGAAATCGATCCCGCATCGCTGCTGCCGCCGGCCGACATGATCTACAGCGCCGGCCTGTTCGACTACTTCAGCGACCGCACCTGTCACGTGCTGACGCGCCGCCTCTATGACGCGCTGCGGCCCGGGGGCCTGCTGCTCCTCGGCAACATGAAGTCCGGCACCGACATGCTCTGGCCTCTCGAGTTGATCGCCGACTGGTCGCTGCACTACCGCAGCGCGGCCAGCGTGCTGTCCTGGACCGACGCCCTGCCGGGCGCCGAGATCTCCCTGCGCACCGAAGCCACGGGCTACGACTACCTCGTCAGCGTGCGCAAGGGCTAGCGGCCCGGCTCAACCGCCCAGGGCGCGGTACTGATCCAAGAATCCGGCGGTAATACGCTACGCGCTCTGCGCGGGAATCGTGGCAGGCCGCACGCCGCGCAGGAGCAGGAGGGCGAGCATCGCCACGGCGATCGATATACCGGCACCGATGAAAGCAGTCACGGCGAAGGCGCGCGCATACGCCGAGCGCGCCGCGCCCAGCAGCTCGGCGCCGAGCGGCGCGGGCAACAGATGCGCAATCGAGGATGCCCCGCCGATCGTGCCGCGCGCAATTTCGGCCGCTGCGTGCGGCACACCCGCGGGCACGGCTGCCGCCATGGCGCCGCCGTACAGGACAGTCACGATGCTGCCCAGGATCGCTATCCCCAGGGCACCGCCGAATTCGGAGCTCGTTTCCGAAATAGCGGCGGCGGCACCGGCGCGATCCGGCGGCGCCGCGCCAAGCACGAGGTCGGTGGTCAGCGTGACGACCGGGGTCAGGCCCGCCGAGAAAACCACCGAGCCGATGACCAGGGCGGCGAGCGGCGATGCAGCATTGCCGGTCTGGGACAGCAGCAGGAATCCGGCCGCGGAAACCGTCATGCCGCCGGCGATGACGTTGGCGGGGCTGAACCGGTGCACGATGGCCGGTGTCGCCATGGAACCGAAAATGAACGCGAGCGCCGCCGGCGTGCTCCAAAGGCCCGCGCGCAGCGGCGACAGGCCGATCACCGATTGCAGATACTGGGCGATGAACAGAAACGTACCGAAGGTGGCGAAAAAGCCGAGAATGTTGGTGGCGATCGCCGCGCTGAACGCGGGGATGCGAAACAGCGCGAGGTCGATCAGCGGCGCGGCCAGGCGCCGCTGGCGCCGCACGAACGCAGTGCCGATGACGATGCCGAGCAGGATCGCGGCCGCGGGCAACCAGCCCGGCCCGTCTTCGGCGATGCGTTTCAAACCGTAGATCACAGCCAGTACCGCAAGCAACGATTGTGCCGCGCTCGCCAGGTCGAGGCGGCCGGCGTGCGGATCGCGCGACTCGGGCAGCAGCAGCGGCCCCAGCACGAGCAGCAGCGCCATCACCGGCACATTGATGAGGAACACCGAGCCCCACCAGAAATGCTCGAGCAGCGCGCCGCCCACCAGCGGGCCGATGGCGGCGCCGGCCGAGTAGCTCATGATCCAGACGCTGACCGCGACCGTGCGCTGGCGCGCGTCGTGAAACATGTTGCGGATCAGCGACAGCGTCGATGGCGCGAGCGTCGCGCCGGCGATGCCGAGCAGCGCGCGCGCCGCGATCAGCATCGCCGCGCTGTTGGAAAACGCGGCCAGCATCGAGGCGGCGCCGAAGGCCGCGGCGCCGATCAGCAGCAGTCGCCGCCGGCCGATGCGGTCGCCGAGCGTGCCCATGGTGATGAGCGAGCCCGCGACGAAAAAGCCGTAGATGTCGACGATCCACAGCAGCGCGGCGCTGCTCGGCGCGAGAGCGGCGCTCAGCTTGGGCACCGCCAGGTT
>JBDTMD010000312.1:0-3592 GCA_039934435.1 Burkholderiales bacterium | reverse complement strand
CGCTCAGCCCAGCCGCAACGGCACGTACAGCTTCGTGTCGCCGCGCTGCACCAGCAGCGCGACCGCCTTGCTGCTTGGGCCGACCGCCGTCTTCACCTGCGCTACGCTGGTGACGGGTTGGCCGTCGATCGCCAGCAGCACGTCGCCGGGTAGCAGGCCGGCACGCGACGCGGCACCGCCCACGGCCTCGACCAGCAGGCCCGCGGCGATCCCGGATCGGCGCACCTCATCGCTCGTCAGCGGCCGCAGCGCCAGGCCGAGGCGGCCGTCCGCGACGGGCGCGACAGCGTCGGCGCTCTTCGCCTCGGGCGGCTTGGCGCCATCGAGCCGGGCATGCAGCGTGCGCCGCGCGCCCCGGTGCCAGACATCGAAGTCGATCGGATCGCCCGGCTTGGCCAGGCCGACCAGCGCCGGCAGGTCGCCCGACAGCTCGACCGCCTGGCCGTTGACCGCCAGCACGATGTCGCCGCTCACCAGGCCGGCGCGCGCGGCGGTGCTGCCCTTTTCGACGTCCGCCACCAGCGCGCCCGCGGGCCGCGCGAGCCCGAACGCCTCGGCCAGCGTCTGATTCACCTCCTGCACGATGACGCCGAGCCGCGCGTGGTGGACTTCGCCCGTGCTCAGGATCTGCTGCTCGATGTTCAGCGCCACGCCGATCGGTATCGCGAACGACAGCCCCTGGTAGCCGCCGGAGCGCGAGTAGATCTGCGAGTTGATGCCGACCACCTCGCCGCGCATGTTGATCAGCGGTCCGCCCGAATTGCCGGGGTTGATGGCGACGTCGGTCTGGATGAAGGGCACCAAGCCGTCGCCCGGCAGCGATCGCCGCGTCGCGCTGATCACGCCCGCGGTGACGGTGTTCTCGAAACCGAACGGCGAGCCGATGGCGAGCACCCAGTCGCCGACCCGCGGCGGCTGCGAAGGCGCGAGCGACACGACCGGCAGGTTGCCGGCGTCGATCTTGAGCACGGCGACGTCGGTCTTGGGGTCGGCGCCAAGCACCTTGGCGCTGAACTCGCGGCGGTCGGTCAGCTTGACGAGCACTTCGTCGGCACCCATGACGACGTGCGCATTGGTGAGGATCACGCCGTCGGCGCGCACGATGAAGCCCGAGGCCTCGCCGCGCGTCGGCAGGCGCAGCTGCGGCGGCAGGCCGCCGAACTGCTGCTGGAAGCGGCGCAGGAAATCGCGCATCGGATCTTCCTCCTGCGACGGCGAAGCGTCTGCGCCGTCGCCCGCGGAATCGTCCTCGACCGTGGACACCTTGCGCGTGCCGCTGACGCTGATGTTGACGACGGCGGGACCGAAGCGCGCGGCGATGCCGGCCATGTCCGGAAGCCCCGCCAGGCTGGCCGCGGCGGGCGGCGCGATCGCGCCGGCCTGCGCGCGGCTGGTCTCGACGTGGCCGGCAATGGCGATCGCCAGCGCAGCCATGATGGCGCGGGCGAGTTTTGAACGATTTTGCGCAACGGCCTTGTTCAGCATTACGGTTCTCCAGTGAATTGGGCTACGGCTTGCGCGCCGGCCGGCTCGGCGCGAGCGCTGAAGCAGCCGCGCTGTGATCGTCGGCGATGGGAAATCGCAGTTGCAGGTCGCTCGAGGCGCCTGCGCCCAATGTCATCGTGTAGCTGCGGCGCATCTCGCCCTGCTGCACCGAAACGCGGTACGTGCCGGCCGGCAAGACGACCTCGACCTTCGGCCCGGCATCGTCGAGCGCGAGCACGCGCAAGCCCTGCGCATCGTCGATGTGCAGTCCGAGCGGCGCACGGGCGCGCGGCTTTCGCGTCAGGAACGCAAAAAGACCGCGGGCGGCGGCACACTCGCCAGCCGTGTGGATGGTCAGCCGTGCGGCCGCAGCCGGACGGGGATCGTTGACGGGAGCCACGGGGAGTCCATCTTCGCCGGTCCCCTGCGGTGGCTTTATGTCGCGCGCCCGGCGCCGTGTGACACCTGAAACACTGGCGCCGGCAACCCCTTCAGCGCAGCAGCTCGGCGAGCGCCCGGGCCAGCTCGGCGCGCTGCAGCGGCTTGGCCAGCAGCCGCGTCACGCCGGCCGCGGCCGCCCGTGAGGCGAGCAGCGCGCCGCCGTAGCCGCTGACCAGCAGCACCGGCAGCTGCGGCGCGTCGATGCGCAATGCTTCGGTCAGTTGCGTGCCGCTGAACCCCGGCATCACCGCGTCGGTCATGACGGCGGCGAACTCTCGGGGTGCATCGCGAAACGCCCGCAGCGCGGCGGCGGGATCGGTGAAACCGGTGGGCCGGTAGCCCATGCCCCGGAGCATCTCTTCGGCGAGCGCCACCAGTTCGGGCTCGTCATCGACGACCAGCAGCCGCTGTCCGGCGCCGCCGAGCGGCGCCGCCGGCGCGGCGGGCGCAGCGTCGAGGGCGTCGGCGCATTCGGGAAAGTACACGGTAAATCGGGCGCCCTGCCCCGGCGCGCTCTGCACGTCGATCGCGCCACCGAACTCGGTGACCACGCCGTGGACCACCGCGAGGCCAAGGCCGGTGCCGGCGTCGGCGTCGCGGGTGGTGAAGAACGGCTCGAACAGGTGCTCCATGACTTCGGGCGTGACACCGGCGCCTTCGTCCGCCACGCTCAGCGCGACGTATTCGCCGGGCCCGAGCTGGCTGTGCGACAGCACCCGCGGCGCCTCGACCTTCTCGCGCGCCAGCCGCACGCTCATCATGCCGCCGCCGGGCATCGCCTGCATGGCGTTGGTGCACAGGTTCATGACCGCTTCAAACGCCTGCGTCGGATCGCCGCGCAGCCGCGCGCCGTGCGCCTCGAGACCGCGCTCCAGCACGACCCCGGGGCGCAGCGAGACGGCGAGCAGCGTCAGCACCTCTTCGACGATCGGCTCCAGCTCGAACACCGTCGCGGCGCGCCCGGCGCCGCGGCTGAAGGCGAGGATGCGCTGCACCAGGGCCTTGCCGCGCGCGGCGCCCTGCAGCAGCTTGTCGAGCTGGCGCGCCTGGTCGCCGCCTTTGGGCGCCGCGTCCTGCGCCATCTCGCCGAAGCCGACGATCGCCGCCAGCACGTTGTTGAAGTCGTGCGCCACGCCGCCCGCCAGCGTGCCCAAAGCCTCGAGCTTGGAGGCGCGCGACAGCTGCGCCTGCAGCGCGCGCTGCGCCTCGGTGCGATGGCGGTAGGCGCGCTGCGCGAAGTAGATCGACACCACGATCAGCGCCAGCAGCAGCGCGACCGCCGTCGCCGTCAGGCGCGCGGCTTCGCGCCATGCGCCGAGCACGGCATCGAGTTCGCGCGTCAGCACTACGTTGAGACCGTAGCGCGGCAGGCTGTGCAGGGTGACGAGGCGCTCGCCCCCTTCACGGAAGCGCCGAATCTCGAAGCTCCGCAGTCGCGCCAGGCGCCGCGCCAAGCCCGCTTCGTCGAGCCGCGGGTTGGCGACGATCGAGCCGGCGAGGCGCGCGCCGTCGCTGCGAAATATCCCCATGCGCGCGTCTTCGGCGGGCGCGGCCTTCAAGAAGGCCCCGAGCAGCTCGTCGGCCGGAACCGCGGCCAGAATCCAGCCGCCGCCAAAGCGCACCGCGAGCGCCACCAGCGGCAGCTTGCCGGTCTCAGCCATGAACG
>JBDTMD010000311.1:0-3604 GCA_039934435.1 Burkholderiales bacterium | reverse complement strand
TGCGGTCGCCCGAGCCGATCAGGCTCTTGCGGGTGGCCGCTTCTTTCGACTGCTGTTCGCGCAGCTGCACGTCCTTGATGCGCGCCGCCAGCACTTTCATTGCCTGCGCCTTGTTCTTGTGCTGGCTGCGGTCGTCCTGGCATTCGACCACGATACCGGTCGGCAAGTGGGTAATCCGCACGGCCGAGTCGGTCTTGTTGATGTGCTGGCCACCGGCGCCCGAGGCGCGGTAGGTGTCGATGCGCAGGTCGGCCGGGTTGATATTGACGTCTTCCACTTCGTCCGCTTCCGGCATCACGGCCACGGTGCAGGCCGAGGTGTGGATGCGGCCCTGCGTTTCGGTGGCCGGCACGCGCTGCACGCGGTGGCCGCCCGACTCGAACTTCAGCTTGGAATAGGCGCCATTGCCGACCAGGCGCACGATCACTTCGCGGTAGCCGCCCAGGTCGGAGTCCGAGGCCGACACCAGTTCCACCTGCCAGCGGTTGCGTTCGGCAAAGCGCGTGTACATGCGCAGCAGGTCGCCGGCGAACAGGGCCGACTCGTCGCCGCCGGTGCCGGCGCGCACTTCGAGGAAAATGCTGCGCTCGTCGTTCGGGTCCTTGGGCAGGAGCTGCTTTTGCAGCTCGCCTTCCAGGCGCGCCATCGCGGCGCGCGCACCCTTCATTTCCTCGTCGGCAAAGCCCTTCATGGCGGCATCGCCCGCCATGTCCTGGGCGGCCTGCGCGTCCGCCTCGGCCCGCCGGTAGCGCGCGTAGAGCGTGGCGAGCCCCGAGGCTTCGGCGTACTCGCGCGACAGGTTCTTGAAGCGCTGCATGTCGCGCGTCGCGTTCTCGGCGGCGAGCAGGCCATTCAGCTCCTCCAGGCGCAGCAGCGTGCGCTCGAGCTTGGCACGCAGCGCCGGCTTCACCGGGAGCGGTACAGGCGCTCGATCAGCGCCGCGAGCGCCTGGCGTTCCTCGGCGGCCGATTCGTTCAGCGCCTGCGTGGGCGCGTGCAGCAGCTTGTTGGTGAGGCCCTGCGACAGCGCTTCGAGCACCCCTTTCGGGTCGTCGCCGCGCTGCAGGTGCCTGAGCGCGCGCTCCAGCTCATGCCGGCGCGCGGCCTCGCCCTGCTCGCGCAATTGGCGAATCAGCGGCACCGACGAGCGCGCCTGCATCCAGTGCATGAACTGGCCGACCTGCGTCTCGATGATGGCCTTGGCCTGTTCGAGCGACGAGCGGCGCGCATCGAGGTTGTCCTGCACGATGGCCTGCAGGTCGTCCACCGTGTAAAGGAACACGTCGTCGAGCTCTGCCACTTCCGCCTCGATGTCACGCGGTACCGCGAGGTCGACCATGAACATCGGCCGGTGCTTGCGCGCGCGCAGCGCCCGCTCCACCAGCCCCTTGCCGAGGATGGGCAGCGAGGATGCGGTGCACGAGACGACGATGTCGTAGTCCTGCAGATGCTCGGCGAGGGCGCGCAATTCGACCGCATCGCCCGCGAAGCGGTGCGCGAGCGCCTGCGCGCGCTCCGCAGTGCGGTTCGCCACTGTGATGCGCGCCGGCGCCTGCGCGGCGAAGTGCGTGGCGCAGAGCTCGATCATCTCGCCCGCGCCGATAAGCAGCACCTTCTGGTCCTTCAGGCTCGGGAAGATGCGCGCCGCGAGCTTCACCGCCGCCGCGGCCATCGAAACGCTGTTCGCCCCGACCTGGGTGGTGCTGCGCACTTCCTTCGCCACGGCGAAGGTGCGCTGAAACAGCTTGTGCAGCACGGTGCCGAGCGTGCCCGCGGCCTCCGCGGTGCGCACCGCATCCTTCATCTGGCCGAGGATCTGCGGCTCGCCGAGCACCATCGAGTCCAGGCCCGCGGCAACGCGGAAGGTGTGGCGCACGGCCTGTTCCTGCGGCAGCGTGTACAGGTACGGGCGCAGCTCGTCGGGCTGCAGGCTGTGGTATTGCGCGAGCCACTCGGCGGCGGTTTGCGGCTCGCCCGCCGAGAGGTACAGCTCGGTGCGATTGCAGGTGGAAAGGATGGCGGCTTCGGCCACGCGCTGGCCGCGCGTCAGCTCGCCGAGCGCATCGAACAGCTTCTCGACGTGGAACACCACGCGCTCGCGCACCGGCAGCGGCGCGGTGGTATGGCTAAGGCCGAGAGCGAAGAGGGTCATGGCGCGCGCAATGCGGGCATTATAGATGCAGCTCGCGCTCCGCCTTGAGCCGGATTAATCCCTTGCGCGCAGCAGCGTCTCGAGCTGGTCCATCGGCACCGCCGGGCTGAACAGGTACCCCTGCATCTCGTCGCACTGCAAGAGCCGCAGCAGGTCCGCCTGTTCCTCTGTTTCGACGCCCTCGGCGACCGCCTTGAGATTTAGCGCGTGGGCGAGCGACAGGATCGCCGAGACGATGCTCGTGTCCTCGGTCTTCTCCACCATGTTGCGCACGAAGCCGCGGTCGATCTTGACGGTGTCGATCGGCAGGCGGCTGAGGTAGGCGAGCGACGAGTAGCCGGTGCCGAAATCGTCGAGCGCGATGCGCGCGCCCATGTCTCGCACCGCGCGCAGCTTGCGCAGGCTTTCGTCGATGTTTTCCATCAGCAGGCTCTCGGTGATTTCCAGATCGAGGCCCGCGGCCTCGCCGGCGCCCGCCAGCACCCCGCGCACGTCCTCGACGAAGCTCTGGCCGCGCAGCTGGATCGCCGATACGTTCACCGCGATGCGCGGCGCGGCAAGGCCGCGCGCCGCCAGGCCGCGATGCGCCTTCACGGCCTCGCCCATCACCCACAGGCCAACCTCGCTGATGAGCCCGGTTTCCTCGAGCACCGGCACGAACTGCGCCGGCGACACGGCCCCCTGGCCGGTGTGCCGCCAGCGCAGCAGCGCCTCGACGCCGGTGATGCGCCCGTCGCCAAGGTCGACCTTGGGCTGGAAGTGCAGCTCGAATTCGCCGCGCGCCACGGCACGGCGCAGCTTCGCCTCGAGGTCGAGACGCTCGGCGACCCGGGCGTTGAGGTGCGGCGTGTAGAACAGGAAGCGGTCCGCGGTGCCCTTGGCCCTGCGCAGTGCGGCTTCGGCGTTGCGGATCAGCGCGTCGGCGACCGCGCCGTCGTCCGGGTAGAGCGCGGCGCCCGCCTTCAGCGCGACGCGCAGCTCGCGGCCGTCGATCTCGTGCGCCGAGTCGAGCAGGCTGGGCCCCATGGCCTCCATGAGCCGGCCGACGTCGCGCGCGTGCCCCACGCCGGGCATCAGGATGGCGAACTGGTCGCCGCCGACGCGCGCCGCGTGGGCGCGCTCGCCGGCGAACTTGGCGACGCGCTCCGCCACCGTGCGCAGCAGGCGGTCGCCGCCGTGCGGGCCGAGCGTGTCGTTGATCGCCTTGAAGCGCTCGATGTCGCGCAGCAGCAGGCCGACCTTGTCGTTCGCGCCGCGGCGCGCGTCGATCGCCTGCGCCAGGCGCTGGCGCAGCAGATTGCGGTTTGGCAGCCCGGTGAGTGCGTCGTACAGCGCCAGGTAGTCGACCTTCTCGCGCTTGCCCTGGAGCTCGAGCGCGAATTCGAGGTTGGCGATCAGCTCCCGTAGCAGCTCCAGCTCCGCGTGATCGAAGAACCCGGGCTCGCGGGCGCGC
>JBDTMD010000310.1:0-3629 GCA_039934435.1 Burkholderiales bacterium | reverse complement strand
GCGCTGACGCTGTGCGGCGTGCCGCGGGCCGCCGACATCGGCGCCGACCTGCTCGCGCCGTGACGGCGCGACCCGCCCTGGTCCTCGGCGGCGGCATCGGCGGACTGGCGGCAGCGCTGGCGCTGGCGCAAAAGGGCTGCCGCGTGCGCCTGTTCGAGCAGGGTTCCGAGCTGAAGGAGATCGGCGCCGGCATCCAGCTCGGGCCGAACGTCTATCAGATGTTCGAGGTGCTCGGTCTGACCGAAGTTATCGAGCGCTGGTCGGCGCATCCCGAGAACCTGATCATGATGGACGCGCTCACCGGCGACGAGGTGACGCGCCTGCCGGTGGGCAGCGCGGAATTCCGCAAGCGCTTTCGCGGCTATCAATATGGCGTCATCCATCGCGGCGACCTGTACCAGGTGCTGCTCGAGGCCTGTCGCGGCCACCAGAACATCGAGCTGAACGAAAAGCGCAAGGGCCTCGGCTTCGAGGACCAGGGCGAGCGCATCGTGCTGCACATGGAGGGCGGCGAGGCGATCGAGGGGGCGTGTCTCGTCGGCTGCGACGGCCTGTGGTCGAAGGCGCGCGCGCAGATCCTCGGCGACGGCAAGCCGCGCGTCTCCGGGCACATCGCCTACCGCGCCGTGCTGCAGCGCGCAGAGGTGCCCGACGACCTGTGGCAGAACAATGTCGTGCTGTGGGCGGGGCCGAAGACGCACCTCGTGCATTACCCCTTGCGCCGCGGCGAGCTCTACAACCTGGTGGCGGTGTTCCATAGCGACCGCTACGAGGAGGGCTGGGACGCCTACGGCGATCCCGAGGAGCTGCGCCGCAAGTTCGAGCACGAGCGTCCGGAGGTCAAGCGCCTGCTCGACAAGATCAACGTCTGGAAGATGTGGGTGCTGTGCGACCGCGAGCCGGCGCGGCACTGGTCGAAGGGCCGGGCGACGTTGCTGGGCGATGCCGCGCACCCGACGCTGCAGTACCTGGCGCAGGGCGCAAACATGGCGATCGAGGATGCGGTGGTGCTCGCCGCCCACGCCCAGCTTACCGGCTTCGACTGGGAAAAGACCTTCCGGCGCTACGAGGACGCGCGCTACAAGAGGACGGCGCGCGTGCAGATCATGTCGCGCTATTACGGCGACGCCTATCACGCCGCGGGCGTGGTGCGCGAGCTGAGGAACGACATCCTCGCGCCCGCGCCGGGCGCGCCACCCGACTTCGAGGGCGTCGCCTGGCTCTATGACGGCATTACGCTGCCTCAGCCGGCAAAGAGGTGATCGAGCACCAGCTGCTTGAAGGCGGTGGCATCGACGCTGCCCGCGGGCAGCAGGTTTCCTTTCGAGCTCATGACCAGCGGCCCATGTTGCGGGTCGTCGTGACCTGCCCGGGTTCTTAGGACCAATCGCTGCTTAAGATCAGCAGCCATTCGCGCACCGGCGTCGCGCAACAATTCTTCGAGGCTAAATATCGGCATGGTCAATTCCTCGAACATAGACGTTCGCCGCGGAATGCAACGCCGCACTCGCCTCGGCGCGCGTGGCGTTCAAGGTCCAACGCTAGTCAGCAGCAGGCAGCGGCTTGAAGTGCTTGCTGAGCGCAATGCCCTGACGCTGGTAGGACGAGTTGACATGGCTGCCGTAGAGCCGCGCCGGTGGAGCCATGAGAAGCTCATAGGCGAGACGACCAACCACCTGGGCATGTTCGATCACGAACGGGACTACGAAAGATCGCACCTCGAGAACCGCCCGCGACCCCTCGCCTCCCGCAGCGGGATGTCCGAAACCGGGATCGAAGAAGCCGGCGTAATGAACCCGAAAATCGCCCATCAGGGTATCGAAAGCGATCATCTCGGCCGCGTATGTAGGCGGAACTTTCACCGCTTCCCTTGACGCCAGAATGTAGAAGTCGGCTGGGTCCAGCACCAATCCACCGCGGCGAGGTGCGTGGACCGGTTCCCAATAATCCAGCACGTCATAGTGCCGCACCTTGTCGATATCGATCAGCCCGGCATGGCTTCGCGCTTTGTAGCCGATAATGGCTCCTAGCCTGTCGCCCCGCACGTCCACGGTAATCGGAACGCCGTCGCGGATTTCGTTGCCGCTGATCGACGCCACGACCTCGTGCTCTTCCTGCAACCGCCTCATCGCCGTGTCGCTGCTAGGCGGATTGCCGCGGCGAATGCGAATCTGGTTCAGCCTGGATCCTTTGCGCACCAGGACGCTGAATGTCCGCGGTGATACCTCCGCGTAGAGAAGGCCGTTGTACCCCTCGCGGACACGATCGAACTCCGTGCCGCCATCGGTGATCAGTCGAGTGAATATGTCGAGACGGCCGGTGGAGCTCTTGGGATTGCCCATCGCGGAGGTGCGTTTTCTCAGCGCCAACCCCTCGAGCAGCGGAACGATGTACACGCAGCCGCGCTCCAGAACCGCGCCGCTGGTTATGTCCATCTCGTGCATTGCGAGGTCTTCGAGCTTACTTCTTACCGTAGTGTCCTTCCCAGGGAGGAAGCTGGCACGCACGCGGTATGCAACCGACCCCAACCGAAGGTCAAGGCTGGCTGGCTGATACTGGTCGTCCTGAATCGGTTCCAGAAAGCGAATTTCTTTGGTTGCCTTGACTAGGCGTTCCAATTCCTGCGAGGGCAATATCCCGGTGGTACGAGCCGCCGCGTCCGAATCCTGTTCCGTTGCGTCGCGGACGCCTTCCGGCGCCCGTGCGTCATTGGCTGGCGTCGCTCTGGTCAACAAATCGTCTGAGGCGTTCACGGATCTCGAGCTCGTAGTATTTCGTGTAGCAATCTAAGCTGCAGAAGCCGCCCTTTTTTTTCTGGCCTGATCCAACGCGTGCAGTTTCAAGGAACGGTTTGCGACAATACGGACAGACTACTCGTTTCCAGCAGTCCAGCAAATAGGCTTCCTCGTTGTTGGCCATTTTTCTCGGTGTAGTTTATCGCTTCGAGTTGCCACCTTGGGCGTGGCGGCGAGACCTTTGGCTGCGACTACCTCCACTAGCGCTGTCACCGATACTCTGAGCGAGTACGTATGAGTCACGCCAAGGCTACTTGGGTGCGGGCTGGTACCTCAGGCAAATAAGTGATTCAGCACCAGCTGCTTGAATGCGGTGGCTTCGATCGCCCCAGCGGGCAGACGGTCGGCCCTTGAGCTGATCACCAGCGGTCCGTGCTGCGGGTCGTCGGTCAGGCGGCCGTGCGAGCCCTTGACGAGCGCGGTGTCCTTCAGCGAGATCACGTCCATCAGCGCGCGCTGGCCGAGCTTGCGCTTGGCGAGCCGCCAGGCGCTCGCGAGTTTCGGCAGCGCGATCGCCGGATCGAAGAACAGCTCGACCGGGTCGTAACCGGGCTTGCGGTGGATGTCGACGGTGCGCGCGAAATCGGGCGCCACGGCATCGTCGAGCCAGTAGTAGTAGCTGAACCAGCGATCGGCCTTCGAGATCGCGACCAGCTCCCCGGAGCGCTCGTGGTCGAGACCCAGTTCGCCCTTGCCGGCGTCATCCAGCACGCGCTCGACGCCGTCCAGCTTCTCCAGCAGCGCGCGCACTTCGCCGCGGCGGCCGTGATCGTTCACATAGACGTGCGCGATCTGGTGGTCGGCCACGGCGAAGGCCGCGCTCGCGCCCGGGTC
>JBDTMD010000309.1:0-3632 GCA_039934435.1 Burkholderiales bacterium | reverse complement strand
CCGCCTTGACCAGCGGCATGACGATCGGCACCACCAGGATGATCGCCGCCGCCGAGTGCAGGAACAGGCCGATGAACAGGAAGAAGAAATTCAGCAGCAGGAGCACAGCCCAGGGCGCGCTGGTCAGGCCGATGATCGCCTGGGCGAGCTTCTGCGGCACCTGGGTTTCGGTAAGGTAAACCCCGAGCAGCGCGCTCGAGGCGACCAGCAGCATGACCGCCGCGGTCTGCACCGCGCCGTCGATCACCGCCGTCCACAGCTGCCGCCACTCGATCTCGCGGTAATACATGGCAATGCCGATGGCCGCGACTACCGCCAGGCCGGCGCCCTCGGAGGCGGTGACGATGCCGCCGAAGATGCCGCCAAGGATGATCACCGGCAAAAGCAGCGCGAGCGAAGCGTCCTTTAACGCCGCCCAGACGCGTTTGAGCTGGAACGCCTCCTCGACCGGCCAGTTGTAACGCACCGCGTACCAGTAACTGAGTGCCATCATCGACAAGCCGCCGATCAGCCCCGGAATGATCCCGGCGACGAACAGCTGCACCACCGAGGTGCCCGCCATCACCGCATACAGGATCATCGGGATCGAGGGCGGAATGATGATCGCCAGCGACGCCGCGGAGGATGTGATGGCCGCGGCAAAGGTGCCGGGGTAGCCGCGCTTTTTCATCGCCGGCATCAGCACCGAGCCGATGGCGGCAACGTCGGCTACGGCGGAGCCCGATATTTCGGCGAAGAACATCGAGCTGCCGATGTTCACCATCGCCAGGCCGCCGCGCACGAAGCCGAGCAGTGCCGAAGCGAGGGCGATCAGGCGGCGCGAGATGCCTGAAGTGTTCATGATCGCGCCGGCGAAGATGAAAAGCGGGATCGCGATCAGCGGAAAACCTGTGGTGCCGGAATACATGACGATGGCCATGTTGGGGAGCGCGCCGGCGCCCTGCGAGACGATCATGGCGACCGCGGCGGCGATGCCGAGCGCCACCGCGATCGGCACGTTGAGCAGCACCAGTGCCAGCACACCGACGAACAGGAGGACGATGGTCATGCTCAGGTGCTCACTTCGGTGCGCGCCGCCGCGCCGCGCAGCACCAACGGCAGGCGCAGCAGCACGGCGAGGACGTAGCAGGCCGAGCCGATCGGAATCACGGACTGCACGTAATCGTTGGATACCTTGGGCAGAGTGACCAGGTAGTCGGTCGCCAGCACGCCGAGCACGCGCCAGCCGGCCCAGCCGAGCAGCACGAAGAATGCGATCACGCAGGCCTCACCGAACAAAGTCACGGCGATGCGCGGGCCGCGCGGCATCGCGTCCACCAGCGCCGATACCGAGATGTGGGCGCCTTTGAGCGCCGCCAGCGCGGCGCCGTAATAGGTGATCCAGGCGAGCATGATGACGGCGACTTCGTCGTACCAGATGATCGGCATGTTGAACTTGCGAAACACGACGCCGGCCGCGACCAGCGCCGCGAGCGAGATCATCAGCAGGAAAAGGACGGATTCGAGCAGCCGCTCGAATCCCGCGCGCAGGCGATCAACCATGGACCGGCTCAATCCTCGACAAGTGGGCGAACGGGGCGCAAAAAGGGGCCGCGGCACGCGACCCCCGACTATCGCGCTTACTTGCCGAGCGCGATCGCCTTGTCGATCAGCGCCTGCGCGCCCGGAACTTCCTTGCCGAACTCCTCGTAAATCGACTTCGAGCCCGCGATGAAGGCGTCCTTGTCGGCTTCGTTTACCGCAATACCGCCGGCCTTGAGCTTGCCGAGAAGGTCGTTTTCCATCGCGATCGCAGTGCTGTAGACGTAAGCCTGCGTCTCGCGCGCGGCATCTTCGAGCGCGTTGCGCAGTTCGGGCGAACGCGTTTTCCATTTGGTTAGGCCGACCACCGGGTAGCCCGGCGTGTACACGTGACCGGTCAGCGACAGGTACTTCTGCACCTCGTAGAACTTGGCCGACCAGATGTTCGCGAACGGATTCTCCTGGCCGTCCATGACGCCGGTCTGTAGCGCGGTGAATACCTCCGAGAACGGCAGCGGACTCGGGCTCGCGCCGTAGGCCTCGAACATCTTCACGCGCCACTTGCCTCGCGGCGTGCGCAGCTTGATGCCCTTCAGGTCTTCGGGCTTGACGATCGGGCGCTTGTTGTTGGTGATGTGGCGGTAGCCGTTCTCCCACACCGCGATCACCTTCAGGCCCTTGGCCTCGGCGAGCGGCGCCAGGCTCGGCCAGAAGATCTCCTTCTCGATGCGCGCCATGTGCGCGCGGTCTTTCACCAGGTAGGGCATCTCGAACAGCCCGAACAGATCCACCTCGGAAGACATCACCGTGGTTGGCAGCGCAAAATCCACCGTGCCGAGCTTGACCTTCTGCAGCAGCTCGCGGTCGTTGCCGAGCTGGCTCGAGCCGAACACCACCACTTTCGCCTTGCCGGCAAGCTTGGCGTTGGCGATGCGCGCGAATTCGTCGGCCGAGGCCGCGATCAGCGAGCCAGGCTCGCCGACGTGGCCGAACTTGAGCTCGACCTGCGCCGCGGCTGGCGCCGCGACCGCGACGAGCATGATTGCTGCAAGGGATACGCGAAGCTTCATGGGTTCCTCCTCCTTGGATTGATTGTGTTGTTCTTTGCCGGCTGGCTCAGGCCGCCGCGAGCGCCTTCGGCCGATGGCTTTCCGCCAAATACGCCATGGCGGCCGCTACGCCCGCATTTTTTATCGGCACGCCGGCCAGCATAAGCCCCATTTCGACGCCGGCGAGCGTACCCATCAGGGCGAGATCATTGAAATCGCCCAGGTGGCCGATGCGGAACACCTTGCCGGCGAGTTTGCCCAGGCCGGTGCCAAGCGACATGTCGAAAGTCTCGAGGACCAGCTTGCGCACGCGGTCGGCGTCGTGGCCGGCGGGCAGTAGCACCGCGGTCAGCGAAGCCGAGTATTCCGCGGGATTGGCCGCCAATACCTCCAGTCCCCAGGCGCGTACCGCGCGCCGCGTCGCTTCGGCGTGGCGCAGGTGGCGGGCGAAGACGTTTTCCAGCCCCTCCTCCTCGAGCATGGCGAGCGCCTCGCGCAGGCCGTAGAGCAGGTTGGTCGCCGGCGTGTAGGGGAAGTAACCGTTGCGGCCATTGGCGAGCATGTCGTCCCAGGCCCAGTAGCTGCGCGGCAGGGCCGCGCCTTTTGCGGCCGCGAGCGCCTTGTCGGAGATGGCATTGAACGACAGTCCCGGCGGCAGCATGAGGCCCTTTTGCGAGCCGGCGACAGTAACGTCCACGCCCCACTCGTCATGCCGGTAGTCGATCGAGGCGAGCGATGAAATCGTATCCACCATGAAAAGCGCAGGGTGCGCGGCCGCGCCGATCGCCTTGCGCACGTCGGCAATGCGCGATGCCACGCCGGTCGAGGTTTCGTTGTGCACCACGCACACGGCCTTGATGCTCTTGCCGGTGTCCGCGCGCAGGCGCTTTTCGATGGCCTGGGGGTCGGCGCCGCTACGCCAGTCGCCGGGGAGAAACTCCGGCTTGAGACCGAGCTTGAGCGCCATCTTCTGCCACAGAGAAGCGAAGTGGCCGGTCTCGTACATCAATACCGCGTCGCCCGGCGACAGCGTGTTGACCAGCGCCGCCTCCCACGCGCCGG
>JBDTMD010000308.1:0-3644 GCA_039934435.1 Burkholderiales bacterium | reverse complement strand
GAGGACCTGGGCGGCAAGGCGCACCGCATCGAGCGCCCCGAAGGCGCGGCGCCGGCCGAATTCGGCAACAACCTGCTGCCAGTGGACACCGTGCACCGCTCGCAGACTTCGCCGATCTTCAACTACCCGTACCGCAAGTCGCGCGAATCGCTCGATGCGCTCGCGCGCACGCGCGCGCCCGATGCCTGGCACGCGCACAAGATGAAGTACATCAATCCGCTGAACGGCGGCTGGGCGATGCCGACGATCTCCACGTGGCTGCAGCTGCTGCCGAAGGGCTTTCGCACCGCGCCCTACCGCTCGACCGACAGCACCGTGTTCACGGTGGTCGAGGGCCGCGGTCGCAGCACCATCGACGGCGAGAGTTTCGAGTGGGGCCCGCATGACATCTTTGTCGCGCCGAGCTGGATGGCGCATGCGCACGAAGCGTCCGCGGACGCGGTGCTGTTCCTGTACTCCGACCGCGTGATCCAGGAGAAGCTCGACATCTGGCGCGAGTCGCGGGAGAAGGCTTGAGGCGCTGGCACGTGCTGAGCGCTGGTTTCGTGGTGCTGGTACTGGCGATCGGCGCGGGCGCCTACGCGCGCATGGGCAGCGACTGGCGCACGGCGAGCCGCGAGCCCGTCGGCCTCGCGCCCGATCCGGCGCACACCGCGCAAGCCGTGGTGCAGGTGTATGCGGCGCGCACCGTCGGCGTCCGGGGCCTGTTTGGCGTGCACAGCTGGGTTGCGGTCAAGCCCGCCAAGGCGCAGGCCTACACGGTGTACGAGGTGATCGGCTGGAAACTGCGCTGGGACGACACCGCGGTGTCGGTGCGCGAACGCCAGCCCGACGCGCGCTGGTTCGGCAACGCGCCCGAGCTGCTCGCCGACGTGCGCGGCGCAGCGGCCGAGCCGCTCATCCCGCGCATCGTGGCCGCCGTAAAGTCGTACCCCTACGGCGACGAGTACAGCGCCTGGCCGGGGCCGAATTCAAACACCTTCACCTCCTGGGTCACGCGCGCCGTGCCCGAGCTCGAGGTCGATTTGCCGCCGACGGCGATCGGCAAGGACTATCTGAAAGGCGGCGTCTTCGCCCGCGCGCCGAGCGGCAGCGGCTACCAGCTCTCCGTGGTGGGATTGCTCGGCGTCACCCTGAGCCCGGTCGAGGGACTGGAAGTGAACCTGCTGGGCCTCACCTTCGGCGTCGCTCCCTGGCCACCGGCGCTCAAGCTGCCGCTTGCGGGCAGGCTCGGGGCATCGCGCTACCCCTAAATCTCGAAACCCGGCTTGTCAATTTGACTTTGACAGCCTAAACTCCGCGCACCATGAACTGCGCGGAGCGACTGGTCGGCATTTTCGGCAGCCAGGCCGACGTGGCACGCGCATTCCAGCTCGACCGCGCGGTCGTGCACAACTGGGTGAAGACCGGCTACGTCCCGGTGCGCTGGGCCGGCGAGGTCGAGCGCGTGACCCAGGGCCGAGTCAGCGCCGTCGATATCCTCAACGAAGCGAGCGCCAAGAATCCGGTGCGCGTGAAATCGCGCCCGGACGACGCCCCCTTCGGCATTTCAGCGGAGAGCCAAGCCATGACCCAGTTCGCCCCTTCCAAGCGCATCACCTCGTTCCATCCGCCGCAGCGCACCCTCATGGGCCCCGGGCCCACCGAGATCCATCCGCGCGTGCTCACCACCATGAGCCAGCCGGCGATCGGCTACCTCGACCCGGTGTTCGTCGAGATGATGGAGGAGCTGAAGTCGCTCCTGCGCTACGTCTACCAGACGAAGAACCCGCTCACCTTCCCGCTCTCCGGGCCGGGCTCGGTGGGGATGGAATTCTGCTTCGTGAACCTCGTCGCCCCGGGCGACAAGGTGGTGGTGTGCCAGAACGGCGTCTTCGGCGGCAGGATGCTGGAAAACGTGCTGCGCTGCGGCG
Organism: Burkholderiales bacterium; assembly: GCA_039934435.1. GTDB lineage: Bacteria > Pseudomonadota > Gammaproteobacteria > Burkholderiales > SG8-39 > JAABQT01. The sequence goes on along the minus strand of JBDTMD010000308.1, from coordinate 1,731 downwards.
GCACGCCGATCGTGGTCGAGGACAAATGGGGCGAGCCGGTCGATCCGCAGAAGCTCGAGGACGCGCTGAAAAAGAACAAGGGCGCGAGCGTCGTCGCCTTCGTGCACGCGGAAACCTCGACCGGCGCGCAGTCCGACGCGAAAGAACTCACGCGCATCGCGCACAAGCATGGCGCGCTGGTCATCGTCGATGCGGTGACTTCGCTTGCCGGCACGCCGGTGAAGGTCGACGAGTGGGAGATCGACGCCATCTACTCGGCGAGCCAGAAATGCCTCTCCTGCACGCCGGGCCTGTCGCCGGTGTCCTTTTCCGAGCGCGTGGTCGAGCGCGTGCAGAAGCGGAAAGACAAGATCCACAGCTGGTTCATGGACATGAACCTGCTGCTGGGCTATTGGGGCGACGGCACTCGCACCTACCACCACACTGCGCCGACTAACGCGCTCTTCGCGCTGCACGAGGCGCTGCTGCTGATCCGCGAGGAAGGGCTGGACAACAGCTGGGCGCGCCACCAGCGCCACCACATCGCGCTCAAGGCGGGCCTCGGGGCGATGGGCCTCAAGTTCCTCGTGCAGGAGGAATACCAGCTGCCGCAGATGAACGCGGTGATGTGCGCCGAGGGCGTCGACGAAGCGCAGGTGCGCTCGCGGCTGCTGACCGAATTCGGCCTCGAGATCGGCGCCGGCCTCGGGCCGCTGAAAGGCAAGATCTGGCGTTTCGGTCTGATGGGCTACTCCTGCCGCCCGGACAACGTCATGCTGTGCCTTTCGGCGCTCGGCTCGGTGCTGGACGACATGGGCTACCCGGTGCACGTCGGCGACGCTGAATCCGCGGCGCACGGCGCCTACGCGCAGATGCACGCGAAGGACGCTCAGCGGAAGAAACGCGCGGCTTGAACGTTCGCTAGCGCGTGGACACGCTTACCCACGCACTGTCGGGCGCGCTGCTCGCGCGGGCCACGGCGCCGAAAGATGCGCCGCCGCACTCGCTGCCGCGGCGCATCGCCGCGGGCTTTTTCGCCGCCGCGGCGCCCGATCTCGATTTCGTTCTCGCCTTCGTTTCCCCGCTCGTCTATCTCGAGCAGCACCGCGGGCCGACGCACTCGGTGCTGCTGCTGCCGCTGTGGGCGCTGATCCTGTCCTGGATTCTGGCCAAGATCCTGCGCGAGCCACGCGGCTGGCGCGCGCTCTACGGCGTCACCGCGCTCTGCCTCGCCGCGCACATTCTTGGCGACCTGATCACGAGCTTCGGCACCATCATCTTCGCGCCTGTCTCGGATGCGCGCTTCGGCTGGCGCACGACATTCATCATCGACCTGTGGTTCACGGGCATCATCGTCGCCGGCCTCGTCGCCTCGCTTGCCTGGCGCGGCACGCGCATCCCGGCGGTTGCGGCGAGCCTGGTGCTCGTCGGCTACGTCGGTTTCCAGGCGGTCCTCAAGGAGCGTGCCCTCGATTACGCGCGCGACTACGCGCAGCGGCAGGGCTGGAGCGGGGTAAAGCTCAGTGCCATGCCGCGTGCCGTATCGCCGTTCAACTGGACCGTGTTCGCGAGCGATGCGGCCGCGCATCGCTTCGCGCACGTGAACCTGTGGCGTAAAGAGCCGCTTCCGGCGGCGCACGATTTCTTCGGCCGACTGGACGCGGCGTTCCAGCCGCTGGCGCAGGCGCGGTGGGTGACCCGCACGCGCTACGGCACCAACAGCGAAGAACAGTCGCTCGCGCAGAGCGCCTG
>JBDTMD010000307.1:0-3663 GCA_039934435.1 Burkholderiales bacterium | reverse complement strand
CGAGGCCGAGATGCTCGAGCAGGCGCGCGCCGCCGCCGACGCCGTCGCCGACGCGCCGGGCGCGGCCGTTGCCTTTTACGATCCCGCCTGGCATCAAGGCGTGGTCGGCATCCTCGCCTCGCGCCTGCGCGAGCGCCTGCACCGGCCGGTGATCTGCTTCGCGCGCGCCAAGGATGGGGAGTTGCGCGGCTCCGGGCGCTCGATCCCGGGATTTCACCTGCGCGACTGCCTCGACCTCGTCGCCAAGCGCGCGCCCGGCCTGATCGTGCGCTTCGGCGGCCACGCGCAGGCCGCGGGACTGACGCTGCGCGAAACTGATCTGTCGTCATTCCGCGACGCTTTTGCGCGCGCGGCGGAGGAAACCATGCCGCGCGAGGCGCTCCTGCGCACCGTGGAGACCGACGGCGCGCTCGAGCCGCAGCAGGTTTCGCTCGGCCTGGCGCAACTTCTTGAAGCGCGCGTCTGGGGTCCGGGCTTTCCGCCGCCGCTCTTCTGCGATACATTCGCGCTCGAAAGCCAGCGCGTCGTCGGCGAGAAGCACTCCAAGCTGCAACTCTTGAAGGATGGCCGCCGCCTGCAAGCCATGCGTTTCAATGCCCTCGATCCCCTGCCCGCGCGCTTTCGCGCCGCCTACCGCCTGAGCGTGAACGAATACAACGGCCTGCAGACGGTGCAGGTGAACCTCGAGCACGTGGAGGCGCCGTGAGAGCGCTCGCGCTCGCGCTGCTGGCGCCGCTGCTCGCCTTCGCCGGGGACACGCCGGTCAACGCCGGGCCCTACGTGCCCTCGCCGCAGAGCGTGGTCTCCGACATGCTGAAGCTCGCCGCGGTCGGGGCGGACGATTTCGTCATCGATCTGGGCTCGGGCGACGGCCGCATCGTGCGCACCGCGGCGCTGATCTTCGGCGCGCGCGGCTTCGGCGTCGAGATCAACGAACAGCTGGTGCGCCAGTCGAACGCAGCGGCCGCGCGCGAGGGCATCGCCGACCGCGCCAAGTTCGTCAACGCCGACCTGTTCAAGACCGACGTCTCGCCGGCGACCGTGCTCACGATGTACCTGCTGCCGGACACGGTCAACCTGCTGCGCGACAAGCTGCTCGCCGAGCTCAGGCCCGGAACGCGCGTGCTGTCGCACGACTACCCGCTCTCGGGCTGGGTGCCGGAAAAGTACGTGCAGATGGACCTCGAGGACAAGGTGAAGATCAGCGGCGTGACGACGACCCTCATCTACCTGTATGTCGTGCCGGCGAAGGTCGAGGGGCGCTGGCAGGCGAGCGCGCCCGGCGGCGCCCTGACGCTCGATCTGAAGCAGAACATCACCCGCGTATCGGGGACCGCCCGCAGCGGCGGCAAGGACGCCGCGCTCGAAAACGTGAAGCTGCGCGGCGCGCGCCTGTCGTTCCGGCTCGCCGGCAAGTCTTACAGCGGCCGCGTCGACGGCGCGGCGATCGCCGGCGAGATCGAAGGCGGCGGCGCCTGGAGCGCAAAGCGGGTGCGCTGATGGAAAGAAAGCGCGTCAGCTCCTCCAAAGTGCGCGCCGTCGGCTACGACGAAAAGACGCAGACGCTGGAAGTCGAGCTCGCGAACGGCCAGGTCTGGCAGTACAGCAAGGTCTACCCCGAGGTGGTCCGGCGCTTCATGGCGGCGCCCAACGCCACCACCTTCTACGACGACAGGATCGCCGAGGATTACACCGGCCGGCGCCTCTAGGCTGGCGCGATGAGCAGCGCGCCACAGCTGGTCGCGGTGCTCGCGCTCTGCGCCATCTGGCTCGCCATCGGCATCGCCGGCCTCGCCGCGCTGCACCGCCTGCACGTCGTCGCGCGCATTTTGTTTCCCGCCGGGAGCGCGGTGGCGCTGGCGATCGTCGCCGCGGCGCTGCCCGCGGTGTGGGGCGCGCCGCAGACCGTGGTGCTGCCGCTCGGCCTGCCCGGACTGCCGTTCCATTTCCGCCTCGACGGCCTGTCGGCGCTGTTCCTGCTGGTGCTGGGCGGCGCGGCGGCAGGCGTGTCGCTGTTTTCCGCGGGCTACTTTCGCCAGAGCGAAGGCACGGCGCCGGGACTGCTGTGCCTGCAGTACCACGTGTTCCTCGCCGCCATGGCGCTGGTGCTGCTCGCCGACGACGCCTACGCCTTCATGGTGATGTGGGAGACGATGGCGCTCGCCTCGTTCTTCCTCGTCATCACCAACCACCGCATCGCCGAGATCCGGCGCGCCGGCTACCTGTACCTGCTGATCGCCCACATCGGCGCGCTCGGCATCCTGTTGTGCTTCGGCGTGCTGCAGGCGAACACCGGCGACTACAGCTTCGCCAACATGCGCGCGCAGCACCTGTCGCCGTTCTGGGCGTCGGCGGCGTTCCTGCTGGCGCTCGCCGGCTTCGGCGCCAAGGCCGGGCTGATGCCGCTGCACGTGTGGCTGCCCGAAGCGCACCCGGCGGCGCCTTCGCCGGTCTCGGCGCTGATGAGCGGCGTGATGCTGAAAACCGCGGTCTACGGATTCCTGCGCGTCGCCTACGACCTGTTGCCGGTGCAGTTCTGGTGGTGGGGCGTGCTGGTGCTCGCGCTCGGCCTGGCGAGCGCCCTGTTCGGCGTGGTGTTCGCCGCCGTGCAGTCGGACATGAAGCGCCTCCTTGCCTGGTCGTCGATCGAGAACATCGGCCTGATCTTCGCCGGCATCGGCCTGTCGATCCTGTTCGCCGCCGACGGCATGCGCGCGGTGGCGGCGCTCGCGCTCACCGCCGCGCTCTACCACGTGGCGAGCCACGCCTTCTTCAAGTCGCTGCTGTTCGTCGCCACCGGCGCCGTGCTGCACGCGACCAGCCAGAGAAACCTCGGCAAGCTCGGCGGCCTGCTGCGCGTCATGCCGTGGGTGGGCTGGGCGTCGCTGATCGGCGCGCTGGCGAGCGCCGGGCTGCCGCCGCTCGGCGGCTTCGTCTCCGAGTGGCTGCTGCTGCAGAGTTTCCTGTTCACCCCGGGGCTGCCGAACTCGTTCCTCAACATGCTGGTGCCGGCGGTGGCGGCGCTGATCGCGCTGGTCGCCGCACTCGCCGGCTATGTCATGGTGAAGTTCTACGGCGTCATCTTTCTCGGCCAGCACCGCGAGGACAAGCTCGCCGCGGCGCGCGACGCCGGCAGCTGGGAGCGACTCGGCATGGCCTGGCTGGTGGCGGGCTGCGTCGCGCTCGGCCTGTTCCCGGCGCAGTTTCTCGATCTGCTCGCGCCGGTGACCAAGTTCCTCGTCGGCGCGAGCCTCGCCGAGGCCGGCGGCGGCAACTGGCTGCTGGTGCCGGTGTCGGTCGAGCGCGCGAGCTACGGGCCGCTGTTCTTCCTCGCCGGCGTGGCGGCGAGTTTCGGCCTCGCCTACTTCCTCGTGCGGCGCCTGTACCACGGGCGCCTCAGGCGCGCCGCGCCCTGGGACTGCGGCTTTCCGTGGCAGACCGCGCGCATGCAGGACACCGCCGAGGGCTTCGGCCAGCCGGTGCGGCAGATTTTCGAGCCGCTGTTCCGCATGCGCCGCGAGCTGCCCACGGCGTTCGATGTCCGCCCGCGCTACGCCGTGGAGATCGGCGATCATTTCTGGCACTGGCTGTACCTGCCGCTCGGGCGCCTGGTCGACGCCGCCGCGCGCGCCGGCGGCGCGCTGCAGCGGGGCCGCATCGCCA
>JBDTMD010000306.1:0-3675 GCA_039934435.1 Burkholderiales bacterium | reverse complement strand
CGTTCTGCAGCTTCGTCGGCATGGGTCGGCAGTCACCGTTCAAGGTCATCACGGCCATGATGTTCGGCTTTGCCTTTTCCGCCGTCGGCACCGACGAAGTCACCGGCGGACTGCGACTCACTTTCGGTACCGAGACGCTGCTCACCGGCTTCCACTTCCTGATCGCGGTCATCGGCCTGTTCGGCATCGGCGAGATCCTGGTGACGATCGAAAAAGGGCTGCATTTCGAGGGCCAGAGCGCCAAGATCAACCCCTTCGTCGTGTGGCAGACCTGGAAGAAGCTGCCGCGCTACTGGGTCACCATCCTGCGCGGCACGGTGGTCGGCATATGGCTCGGCGTCACGCCCGGCGGCGCCACGCCGGCGTCGTTCATGAGCTACGGCCTGGCCAAGCGCTTCTCGAAGGACGGCGCCAAGTTCGGCACCGGGGTCCTGGAAGGCGTGGTGGCGCCCGAGACCGCGGCGCACGCCGCCGGCACCAGCGCGCTGCTGCCGATGCTCACGCTCGGCATTCCCGGGTCGCCGACCGCCGCGGTGCTGCTCGGCGGCCTGCTGATCTGGGGCCTGCAACCGGGGCCGCTGCTGTTCGTCGAGCAGAAGGACTTCGTATGGGGTCTGATCGCCTCGATCTATCTCGGGAACGTGGTGGGATTGGTGATCGTGTTGTCGACAGTGCCGCTGTGGGCGTCGATCATGCGCGTGCCGTTCTCGATCATCGCGCCCATCATCATCGTGGTCTGCGCCATCGGATCCTATACGCTGTCGAACGCCCCCGCCGACCTCATCTTCATGGTGATGTTCGGCATCATCGGCTACCTGTTCAAGAAGCTCGACTATCCGTTGGCGCCGATGGTGTTGGCGATCGTACTGGGCGGCCGCGCGGAGAGTTCGTTTCGCCAGGCCATGATCGGCTCACAGGGCGACATTTCCATCTTCTGGTCGAACGGGCTGGTCGGGACCATCACCGCGCTCAGCGTGATCATGCTGTTCTGGCCGCTGATCGGTTGGGCCTTCCGCAACGCGCGCGGCCGCTAGGAGGCGCCCAGCTTCTGGCGCAGCCGGGACAGCGTCTCCGGCGTCAGATTGAGGTACGCGGCGAGCTCCTTCTTCGGAATGCGCCCGGCGAGTTCCGGGTGCTTGCGCTGGAAGCGCGCCAGGCGGCCCGGGGCATCCAGCAGGTGCAGCGTGATGGTGTGCGCCATCACCTCGCTCATCAGCTTCATCACTTCGTGCTCGAAGCGCAGCTTGAGATCGAGATGGCGCTCGAGGAAATCGACCCATTGCGGCATCGGCAGCTCGGCGGTGCGCACCTTGGTCACGGCGACAATCGAGTACGGAATGGGGGTGCGCAGGCGCCACGCGGCATACGAGGTGTCCATCTCGGTTTCCGCGGCAAAGCGCAGGATCATTTCGCGACCTTCCGGATTGGAGACCACGCGCTTGAGAATGCCTTCGAGGATGAAGATCTGTTCCATCTCCTCGTCGCCCTGGCGTACCACCGGCTCGCTCTTGCGGAAATCGGCGACCACCAGCAGCGGCTCGAGCTCCCCCCATTGCGCGGCCGTCATGCGCTGCAGCAGCTGATTTTGGCGCAGCTGCAGACGGATGCTGTTGCGCTGGGGGTGACTGGAAAAGGCGCTCATCGGAGCCCGGATTTTAGACCCTTGACCTGAGTCAAGGCCGCACGTGGGTCGCGGTTCTTACCATATCGATCCCCTCGAGGAGGCCATCATGGGTACCGTCGAACCTCAAATCGCGACCGACGCAAAAACACAACTGACCGACGGCTTTCAGCTGGTCATCGATGCCCTCAAGCTCAATGGCATCGACACGATCTACGGCTTGCCGGGGATTCCCATCACCGACCTCACGCGGCGGGCGCAGGCCGAGGGCATTCGCGTGCTGTCATTCCGCCATGAGCAAAGCGCCGGTTACGCCGCCTCCATCGCCGGCTTCCTGACGCAGAAGCCCGGCATCTGCCTCACGGTGTCGGCGCCCGGCTTTCTGAACGGCCTCAACGCGCTCGCCCACGCCACCACCAATTGCTTTCCAATGATCCTCGTCAGCGGCTCCAGCGAGCGCGAAATCGTCGATCTGCAGCAAGGCGATTACGAGGAAATGGACCAGCTCGCCATCGCCAGGCCGCTCGCCAAGGCCGCTTTCCGCGTGCTGCAGGCGGAGGACATCGGCGTCGGCGTGGCGCGCGCGATACGCGCCGCCGTCTCCGGGCGACCGGGCGGCGTCTACCTCGACCTGCCCGCCAAGCTCTTCGCCCAGAGCATCGATGCCGCGGCGGCGAAGAAGTCGCTGATCAAGGTCGTGGATCCCGCACCGAGGCAGATCCCCGCACCCGATGCCGTGCAGCACGCGCTGGCGCTGCTCAAGGGCGCGAAGCAACCGCTCATCGTCCTCGGCAAGGGCGCGGCCTACGCGCAGGCCGATGCGGACATCAGATCCCTGATCGAAAAAACCGGCATTCCGTACCTGCCGATGTCGATGGCCAAGGGCCTGCTGCCCGACGCGCACGATCAGTGCGCTGCCGCCGCGCGCTCCTTCGTCCTGCCGGCGGCCGACGTCGTCATGTTGATCGGCGCGCGCCTCAACTGGCTGCTGTCGCACGGCAAGACCTGGGGTGGCAAGGGCCACAAGGACTGGGGCGGCCAGAAGTTCATCCAGGTCGATATCTCACCCACCGAAGCGGACAGCAACGTACGCATCGACGCGCCGGTGGTCGGCGACATCGGCTCCTGCGTGTCGGCGCTCCTCGCCGGCATCGGCGCCGGCTGGCAGAAGCCGCCCGCAGAGTGGCTGGCCGCCATCGCCGAGCGCAAGGGCAAGAACGTGGCCAAGATGGCCGAGACGCTGGCGCAGAATCCGTCGCCGATGAATTTCCACAGCGCGCTGAACGTGGTGCGCGACATCGTCAAGGCGAATCCGGACGCGATTCTCGTCAACGAGGGCGCCAATGCGCTCGATTTCACCCGCAGCATCGTCGACATGTACAAGCCCCGCAAGCGCATTGACGTCGGCACCTGGGGCATCATGGGCGTCGGCATGGGCTACTGCGTCGCCGCCGCGGTGGTCACCAAGCAGCAGGTAATCGCGATCGAAGGCGACAGCGCCTTCGGCTTTTCCGGCATGGAAGTCGAGACCATCTGCCGCTACAACCTGCCCGTATGCGTGGTGATCCTCAACAACAATGGCGTCTACAAGGGCACCGATGTCAACCCGAGAGGCGGTGACGTCGCCCCCACGGTGTTCGTCAAAGACGCGCGCTACGAAAAGCTGATGGAAGCGTTCGGCGGCGTGGGCGTTTACGCGACCACGCCGGCCGCGCTGCGCAAGGCCATGGAGGAGGCGATCCGCTCGCGCACGCCCACCCTCATCAACGCCATGATCGACGAGACCGCCGGCACCGAAAGCGGCCGCATCACCAGCCTCAATCCGAGCGCGAAGAAGAAATAGGTTCTGGAGATCCGCATGGAAGCACTCAAGGGAGTCCGCATCCTCGACATGACGCACGTGCAGGCGGGGCCGACCTGCTCGCAGCTGCTCGCCTGGCTGGGCGCCGACGTCATCAAGTTCGAGAATCCGGCCGGCGACGCGACGCGCGGGCAGCTGCGCGACGTGCCGAACGCCGACAGCCTGTACTTCACCATGCTCAACTGCAACAAGC
>JBDTMD010000305.1:0-3682 GCA_039934435.1 Burkholderiales bacterium | reverse complement strand
CGTCGGCGACGTTGATCTCCTGCTGGCGCTCGCCCTCGGACTTGGCGATCAGCGCACGCTTCTCGCGCTCGGCGGTGATCTGCTGCTGCATCGAGCGCAGGATCGCTTCGGGCGGGGTGAGGCTCTTGATCTCGTAGCGCAGCACCTTGATGCCCCAGTTGCGCCCCGCCTCGTCCAGCGCGGCGACGATGTGGCGGTTGATGTCCTCGCGCGATTCGAAGCTCTTATCGAGCTCCATCTTGCCGATCACGCTGCGCAGCGTGGTCTGCGCGAGCTGCGTTATGGCGCCGATGTAATTCGCGGAACCATAGGACGCGAGGCGCGGGTCGGTCACCTGGTAGTACAACACGCCGTCCACCGCGAGCTGCGTGTTGTCCTTGGTGATGCAGACCTGCTCGGGCACGTCGAGCGGCACTTCCTTCAATGAATGGCGGTAGGCGACGCGATCGAACACCGGCACGATGAAATTGAGGCCGGGTTCGAGCACCGAGCTGAAGCGCCCGAAGCGCTCGACGACGAACGCGCTTTGCTGCGGCACCACGCGCACGCCTTCGAGCACGAACGCCACCATCGCGGCGATCAGGAACACGTACACCGCGTAAGACGGGGTGCGTGTGAGCGCGAAAGTCGCCGCGGCCAGCACCACTGCGACAATCAGCTTGGGTAACATGAGATTCCTTCGCGTTGACGCCGTCGCCTCAGGCAGGGCGGCGCGCGCTGACCTTGAGTGTATTGCCTTCGGTGCCGAGCACGTACAGCATCGCGCCCGGTTGCGGTGCGCCGCCGCCTTCGAGCCGCGCTTCCCAGCTCGCGCCGCGATAGCGCACGCGCGCCAGGCCCGCGGCCTGGTCGACCCAGCTCTCGAAACTCGCGGGCTGACCGGCGTCGATCGGCCGCATCTGCTGCGCGGCGTTGCGCTCGCGATAGGCGTGCACGAAGTACACGCCGACGCCCGCCACCACCACCGCCGTGATCACCTGCACCGGAAAATCCGCGCCCAGCCATGCCGCCGCGCCGGCGCCAAAGGCGCCCACGCCCAGCACAAGCAGATAAAAGGTGCCGGTGATCAGCTCCGCGATCACCAGCGCAAGGCCGACCAGCAGCCAGATCAGGTACGCCTCCATGGCGCGCTAATGTGGCACGCGAAACGCGGGGGCGCAACCGCCGCCAGGGGGTAGAATTTTCCGCATGCTGGATTCCGATCTGCGCGCCGTGGCGGAAGAGTTGATCGAGCTGTCGGCGAGCGGCCATACCGCGCCGCAATTCAGCGCGCGCCACCCGAAGCTGGACGCCGAGGGCGGTTACCGCGCCATGCGGCGGCTGCACCAGCATCGCGTGGCGATCGGCTGGAAGCCCGTGGGCCGCAAGGTCGGCTTCACCAACCGCACCATCTGGGCGCGTTATGGCGTCGACCGGCCGATCTGGGGCTTCGTCTACGACCGCACGCTGATCCGCGCCGTGGACAACCGCGCCGAGGTGCCGCTCGAGGGACTGGCGCAGCCGCGCATCGAGCCCGAAATCTGCTTCGGCCTGAAGGCGCCGCCGCCGCGCTCGCACGACGCGCACTCGCTGCTCGCCGCCATCGAGTGGGTGGCGCACTCGGTCGAAATCGTGCAGTGCTTCCACCCGGACTGGAAAGTGACGCTGCCCGACTGCACCGCCGCCAATGGATTGCACGGCCGTCTGGTCCTGGGCACGCCCGTCCCCGTGGAGAAGATTCCGAACCTCGAGGCGCTGCTGCCGGCGGCGCGCGTCGTCCTGCGCCGCGGCGGCAAATCCGTGGACGAAGGCATCGGCGCCAACGTCCTCGACAGTCCGTTATTCGCGCTCGCGCACCTCGTCGAGCTGCTCGCCATCCAGCCGAATTTCGACAGCCTGCACGCGGGTGAGATCATCAGTACCGGCACGCTGACCGACGCCCACCCGGTGGCCGCCGGCGAATCCTGGAGCACCGCCTTCGAGGGCCTGCCGCTTGCCGGGCTGACGGTGAAGTTCACGTGAGGCGGCCGCTGGACGGCGTCACCGTGGTGGCGCTGGAGCAGGTGATCGCCGGGCCGTTCTGCACGCGCCAGCTTGCCGAGCTCGGCGCACGCGTCGTCAAGATCGAACGCCCCGACGTCGGCGACGCCTCGCGCGCGATGGACCGCACGGTGCACGGCCTGTCCTCGCATTTCGTCTGGACCAACCGCTCCAAGGAAAGCCTGGCGCTGGACGTCAAGCACCCGCAGGCGAAGCCGATCCTGGCGAAGTTGCTCGAGCGCGCCGACGTGTTCGTGCAGAACCTGGCGCCCGGCGCCGCAGACCGGCTGGGGCTGGGGTCCGCGGAGCTGCGCGCACGCCATCCGCGGCTGGTGTGGTGCGGCATCTCCGGCTACGGGCCGGCCGGACCCTACGCCGACAAGCGGGCCTACGACCTGCTCGTCCAATGCGAAGCTGGATTGCTGTCCGTGACCGGATCACCCGAGGCGCCCGCCAAAGCCGGCATCCCGGTCGCCGACATCGCCGCCGGAATGTACGCCATGTCCTCGATCCTGGCCGCGCTGCTGCGGCGCGAGCGCGAGGGCGTGGGAGCGACGCTCGACATCACGATGTTCGAATCGCTCGGCGAATGGATGGGGTTTCCGGCCTACTTCACCGCCTACGGCGGCACGGCGCCGCCGCGCTCGGGCGCTTATCACGCCACCATCGTCCCGTACGGCCCGTTTCACGCCGGCGACGGCAAATCGGTGTTCCTCAGTATCCAGAACGAGCGCGAGTTCGCGCGCTTCTGCGACCAGGTCCTCGGCCAGGCGGCGCTGGCAAAAGACCCGCGCTACGCCTCCAGCCCGGCGCGCGTGCAGAACCGCGACGCGCTGCATGCCGAGATCGAGCGCGCGTTCGGCAAGCTTACGGCCGCGCAGGTGGAGCAGCGGCTCGAGGCCGCCGGCATCGCCAACGCGCGCCTGAACACGATGCAGGAGTTCTGGGACCATCCGCAGCTCGCGGCGCGCGGGCGCTGGCGCGATGTGCCCTCCCCGGCCGGCCCGCTGCGCGCCGCGAAGCCGCCGTTCAACCTGTCGGAATTCGAGCCGCGCATGGAGGCGGTGCCGGCGCTCGGCGCGCACAGCCGCGAAATACTGGCCGAACTGGGTTACGGCGCGAGCGAGATCGAGCGGCTTGCCGCCGCCGGGGCGATCAACTCTTCTTGATCTCGATACCGGCGGCGCGCGCCAGGTCCTTCTGCACGCGCGCCACGCGCTCGACTTCGCCCTTGGCGGCGAAGCGGTCGTAGAAACCCTCTTCGCGGAATTCGCGCACCAGGTCGGTCCACGGCGCCAGGCGCTTTTCCCAGCGCTGCTGGCGCTCGTCCGCGGGCTCGGCGTCCTCGCGCGCGAGCGCCGTGCACACGCGGATCATGGCCTTGATGGTCACCGGCTTGGTGACCATGTAGTTGTCCTTGCCCCAGGTGTCGCCGAACGTCGCCTTGGCCGCCTTCAGGAAGTCGCGCAGCATGCCGTAGTACTTGTCGACGTTTTTCGCGCTGCCGCCCGTGACCTGGATGCGACGCCACTCGGTGCGCACCCAGCGGTGCAGCTCGTTGAACAGCTCCGCCTGCAGGATCCATTTGTCGCGCTGGCTGCGCCCGCCCAGGCGGTTGATGCGGTAGCGCAACGGGCTGTCGCCGTCGCGGTAGAGCTTGTCG
>JBDTMD010000304.1:0-3692 GCA_039934435.1 Burkholderiales bacterium | reverse complement strand
GCCGACTACGTAGTTGATCTCGGTCTGGCCGAACATCTCGTTGATGGTGACGCCGAGCTGCTCGCGCGCCCACTCGATCAGCGTGACGCCGACCGCCTCGCCCGCGCTCATGACGGAGCGCAGGTTCAGCTTGTACTTCTCCTTCGGCGCGGGCACCGCCTTCATCATCAGCTTGAGCGCCGTCGGGAACAGGAAGGAATTGCGCACGCGGTACTTGTCCAGCAGGTAGTAGGCGCGCTCGGCGTCGAAGCGCCCGCGGTAGCCCACAATCGGTATGCCGTAGAGCCACGCCGGCAGCAGCGCGTCCATCAGGCCGCCGGTCCAGGCCCAGTCGGCGGGCGACCAAAAGATGTCCCCCGGCTGCGGGAAGAAGTCGTGCGAGTGCACGAACCCCGGCACGTTGCCAAGCATGATGCGGTGGGGTTTGAGCGCGCCCTTGGGCGGGCCGGTCGTGCCGCTGGTGTAGATGATGAGCGCGGGATCCTCGGCGTGCGTGTCGACGAGGTTGAAGTCCGAACCCGCCTTCGCCAGCAGGTCCTGCCAGGCATGCACGCCCGACTCGCGCGCGCCGCCGACACCGATGACGTGGCGAAGGTGCGTCAGCTTGTTCTTCACCGCCCACAGGTTGGCGATCGTGGTCGGCTCGACCAGCGCCACGCTGACCTCGGCGTGCTCCATGCGGTACTCGAGCGCATCCGGGCCGAACAGGTGCGACAGCGGCACGGCGATGGCGCCCATCTGGAACACGGCGATGTACGCGATCGCGGTTTCGGGGCGCTGCGGCAGCAGGATCGCGACGCGCTCGCCGCGCTTCACCCCCAGCCCCGCGAGCGCATTGGACAGGCGGTTCGCCTCGCGCTGGATGTCCGCGAATGTCAGCGTCGCAGTGGCGCCCGCCTCGTCCTCCCAGTGCAGGGCGACCCGCGCCCGCTCCGCGGCCCACTTCCCGCAGCAGGCCTGCGCGATGTTGTAGCGCTCGGGCACCTGCCAGCGATGGGCCGCGTAAAGCTCGTCGTAGCGCTCGGGCATCGCGCGCATTCTATACTTCGGCCATGACGCCCCAAGCCCTGGTGTTCGATGCCTACGGCACGCTCTACGACGTGCACTCCGTAATCCGCCGCTGCGACGAGCAGTGGCCCGGCAAGGGCACCGCGCTGTCCCAGTTGTGGCGCCAGAAGCAGCTCGAGTACACGTGGCAAAGGAGCCTGATGCGGCGCTACGTGCCGTTTTCGCAGATCACGCGCGAGGCACTCGCCTACGCCTGCGAGTCGCTCAGGCTGCCGCTGGATGCCACCCGTTCGGATTCTCTGATGCGGGAATATCTGAAGATCTCGGCCTACCCCGACGTCCCCGGCGCCCTGGAAAAGCTGAAGGGCAAGAAGGCGATCCTGACCAACGGCTCGCCCGACATGATCGAGCCGCTCGTAAAACATTCCGGGTTGAAGTTCGACGCCGTGCTGAGCGTGGATGCGGTGCAGCAGTTCAAGCCGGTGCCCGAGGTGTACCAGCTCGCCGTCGATCGCCTCGGCGTGGCGAAGGCGAACATCGGCTTCGTTTCTTCGAACTGCTGGGACGCGCTCGGCGCGAAGTCTTTCGGCTTCCGGGTGTTCTGGATCAACCGCTCGGGCGCGCCCGTGGACAAGCTCGGCTTCCAGCCCGACGCCCTGCTCGGCTCACTCGGAGACCTGCCTGAAGTTCTGCGCTAATTGCGGCGCGCCGGTGGCGCGCCGGGTACCGCCCGGCGATTCGCTGCCGCGCTACGTCTGTGACGCGTGCGGCGAGATCCACTACCAGAACCCGAAGCTGGTGGTCGGCGCGCTCGCCGAGCACGACGGGCGCGTGCTGCTGTGCCGGCGCGCCATCGAGCCGCGCTACGGCTACTGGACGCTGCCCGCGGGGTTCATGGAGAACGACGAGACCGCGGCCGAGGGCGCGCTGCGCGAGACGCTCGAGGAGGCCGGCGCGCGCATCGCGCTCGAGGCGCCCTTCAGCCTGATCTCGGTGCCGAGGGTCAATCAGGTGCACCTGTTCTACCGCGCGCGCATCCTCGACCTCGAGTTCAAGCCCGGCGAAGAAAGCCTGGAAGTGGCGCTGATGGAAGAGGCGAAAATTCCGTGGCCGGACCTCGCCTTCCGCCCCGTGGCGCTGACCCTGCGGCACTGGTTTGCCGATCGCGCCCGGGGCGCCTTCGGCTTCCACGCCGAGGACCTGCCGCTCCGCTAGAATCCGCTGCAAAAGGGGAGGAGCCATGAGGAAAACGCTGTTGCTTGCATTGCTGGCCTACGCGCCGCTCACCGTGGCCGCCGACGCCAAGCTCGACCCGGCCAACACGGCCTGGATGATCACCGCCTCGGTGCTGGTGCTGTTCATGACGCTGCCCGGGCTGGCCCTGTTCTACGCCGGACTGGTGCGCACGAAGAACGTGCTCTCGGTGCTGATGCAGTGCTTCGCCATCGCCTGCACGGCGACGCTGGTCTGGGTGGTCGCGGGCTACAGCCTCGCCTTCGGCGACGGCGGCGGCGCCAATGCCTGGATCGGCGGCTTCGGCAAGGCGTTCCTCGCCGGCGTCGACGCCAAGTCGCTCTGGGGCAACATTCCCGAGACCGTGTTCGTGATGTTCCAGCTCACCTTCGCCATCATCACGCCGGCGCTGGTGATCGGCGCCTACGCCGAGCGCGTGCGCTTCAGCGGCATGCTGCTGTTCAGCATGCTGTGGCTGCTCCTCGTGTACTGCCCGATCGCGCACTGGGTGTGGGGCGGGGGCTGGCTGCAGCAGAAGGGCGTGATGGATTTTGCCGGCGGGCTGGTGGTGCACCTGAACGCCGGCCTCGCGGCGCTCATCTGCGCCCTGGTCCTCGGGCGGCGCCGGGGATTTCCCGACACGGCAATGCCGCCGCACAACATGACGATGACCGTGACCGGCGCGTGCATGCTGTGGGTGGGCTGGTTCGGCTTCAATGCCGGCAGCGCGCTCGCCGCCGACGGCACCGCCGGCATGGCGATGCTGGTGACGCATATCGGCGCGGCCACCGGCTCGCTGGCCTGGCTGGTGTGCGAAAAGCTGCGCTACGGCAAGCCCTCGGTGCTCGGCATCGTCACCGGGATGGTGGCGGGCCTGGGCACCATCACGCCAGCCTCGGGATTCGTCGGGCCGCTGGGCGCGATCGCCGTCGGCGCGGCCGCCGGCGTGCTGTGCTTTTTTGCTACCAGTTACATGAAGCGCGTGCTCAGCGTCGACGATTCTCTCGACGTGTTCCCGGTGCACGGCGTCGGCGGCATCCTCGGCACGATCCTCACCGGCGTGTTCGTCGCGGCGGCGCTCGGCGGCGCCGGCCTGCCCGAGGGGAGGAGCATGGGCGCTCAGTTGCTGGTGCAGGCCGTCGGTGTGCTGGCCGTCGCTGCCTGGTGCGGCGCGGGCACGTGGATCCTGCTCAAGCTCACGCAGGCGTTCGCCGGCCTGCGGGTCAGCGGCGAGGCCGAGAGCGAGGGCCTGGACACGGCCCTGCACAACGAAAAGGGCTATAACTTGTGACACTGTGATGCGGCGTTAGAATCCGGCGCATGCAGCGTCGCGACTTCATCAAGTTCTGCGCCGCCACGGCCGCGGCGACCGGCGCGCCCGCGGTGTCCGCGGACGCGCGGCCGCACCTTTACCAGCGCGTCAAGCTGGTCGACGCGGACGGCACGCCGCT
>JBDTMD010000303.1:0-3700 GCA_039934435.1 Burkholderiales bacterium | reverse complement strand
CGCGGCGCCGCCGGCGCCGACCGTAAGCAAGAAGTTCCTGCGGGAAAGCTTGGCGTTTTTCTGGACCATGTTGCGCCTCCTTTTTGTGCGTACTCCGGCCCCGCTGGGGGCGAGGCGCTGGATAACTTTTACAAAGTACCAACCTCTTTGTGCTTGATCAAGAGAAAGAAATTCTTCAATCGACAATCGTTCGCAACAACCGCAGGTCCTTTGATAATCGTTCTTGACTGACTCTTATCCCCCGATCTCGAACGCCTCGCGCTCGACCTCGAAGAACGCACGCGCGAATCCGGCGACGTGCTTGTAAAAACGCGCTTTCTCCGAGGCCTTTACCGCATCGCAAAACGCAATTGCACCGCGATACAGGTAGCGCTCGAAGAATGCTTTCTGCTCGTCGAGCGGCCGCTGTTGCACTGCAATAGCAAATCGCATGGTTTCGCAAAGCGCCGAGATGTGGTCCTCGGGCTCGTTGACGCTTTCGCGCCGCGCGATGCCCCATTCGCCCAGCTGGCGGCGCAGGTCCACCAGCGGCGTTTCGCTTTCATACTGCATGACGTAGTGCATGAGATAGGGCGTGACTTCGGCGCGTCCGGGCGCAGCGAACAACTCGGTGTGCTCGTTCACCAGCAGCACCGGAAAGGCGCTGCGGCAGGCATCGGTGAGCTCGCGCCAGGCGGCGGCGAGCGCGCGGCCCTGCTCAGTGCGCGCGTCCTCATCGTCGCGAAAGCCTTCCGCGTGCACCAGCGCCGAGAGCAGCTGCGCGTCGGGCGCCGCGTAGAACAGGCTCGCCACCAACCCGTAGAGCTGCGCGCGCGCCTGGTCCTCGGGCGCCGCCGTCGGCGCGAACCGCAGCGGTGCGCTCACGCCTTCTTGCCCGCGACGTCGAAGATTGAGGCTTCCTTGGTGTTCTGCATCATGTCGACGACGCGGCAATCGCCGCACATCTGCAGGCGCTTGAGCGCGCCCTCGCCGCTGAACATCGAGTGCGCGCCGAGCTTGCCGAGCATGTTATCCACCATCTGGCGCGTGCCGAAAGGCTTGCCGCAGCGCACGCAGTTGAACGGCTCGGCCTCGTTCAGCACCACCGGCGATTTCGCTGCGGCGCCGAGCAGCAATCGCGGCACCAGCCGGATGGCATCCTCGGGACACGTCTTCTCGCACAGGCCGCACTGCACGCAGTTGCGCTCGATGAAACGCAGGCTGGGCGTCTCGGGCGCATCGAGCAGCGCGCCCTCGGGGCAGGCGCCGATGCACGCCTTGCACAGCGTGCAGGTGTCCTTGTTCACCGTCAGCGCGCCGAACGGCGCGCCCGCCGGCAGCGCAATCACGTCGCCCGGCTTTGCCGCCTGCTTCGACAGGTGGTCGAACTCGAAATCGAGCGTGGTGCGCTTTTCCGCCGACAAGTTGAAGACCGCCGCCTTGGCCACGCCTTGCGCAGGCGCGAGCGCCCAGAGCGCAGACTCGAGCGCAGCTGCGTCGGCCGGGCGCAGCACCGAGAAGTGCGCGCCGGCGTAGCCCAGGCCGTTGAGGATCGCTTGCGCAAATCGCATCTGCTCCTCGAGCGCCGCCGCGTAGGCGTCGGGCTGGTCCCGGTCCATCAGCACCACCACCTGGCTCGCACCAAAGCACACGGCCCCGAGCAATGCATCGATGCCGATCGCGGCCGGGTGAAACACTTCCATCGGCAGCACGCGCGCCGGCAGGCCTTTGCCACCGCGGATAGCGCGACGGCCCACGCCGTACGTGAGAGCTCGGCCCTGCTCCAGGTCGTGGATCAGGACGCAAGCGTCCTTGCCGCCCGCGTCCCGGTACGTGCCGAGCAGCGTCTTCAGCCGCCGCCCGAAATCCGGCGCGCGCGGATAGGCATAGGTCATCGCCCCCGACGGGCAGACCGTGGCGCAGCCGCCGCAGCCCGCGCACAGGTGCGGGTCCACCTTGATGCGGTCGCCGTCGGCGCGAATCGCCCCGGTCGAGCACACATCGAGGCAGCGCGTGCAGCCGACCTTGCCGGAACGGCCGTGCGCGCAGATCGCTTCGCGGTACTGGAAGAACCTGGGCTTCTCGAATTCACCGACCAGCTGCGCCAGCTTCGCCGCAGCGAGCGCCTGCGCCAGCGGCTCCCGGCCCGGCGCGGCGTAGCCCTGCGGCAGGTCCGGCATCCTGAACAGCGGCTCGCAGGAAAGATCGAGCACCAGGTCGAAGCTCTCGCGGCGCGCACGCTCGGTGCGCGAAAAATCCACCGCGCCGATGGCGCCGCAGGCGGCGACGCACTTGCGGTGCGACTTGCACTTGTCCAGATCGATCTGGTAGGTGAAATCGATGGCGTTCTCGGGACAGGCGTCGAGGCAGGCGTTACAGCGCGTGCACAGTTCGAGATCGATCGGGTTCTCCTGCTGCCACTCGACCTCGAACGACCCCAGGTGCCCGCTGATGGTGAGCGGCTTTCCCGACCACACCGGATAGGCTCGCTCCACCGGCAGCTCGCCGCCGTCGCGCCGCGTGATCAGCACGCTCGGCTCGAGCGCGCCGCCGAGCTCGCCCGCCAGGCGCTCGGCCCAGCCGAGCGCGGCCGCCGACGGGCCGATGATCAGCAGCTGGCCGCCGGACTTGTAGGCGACGCTCGGCACCGGCTCGGGCGCCGGCAGCGCCGCCATCGCCAGCAGCGCCGCGATCTTCGGCGTCGCGCGCTTGCCTTCGGCCGACCAGCCCGCGGTCTCGCGGATGTTGAAAAAGTCGATCTGCGCTTTGCTGTCCGCCGCCTGCGCCAGCTCCGAGAACAGCGCCGCCTCCTGCGTGCAGGCGACCAGCACCTCGGGTTCGCCGAGCGCGGCCTGGAACAGGCCCGCCTCCTTGCGGCACAGCTCGGTGTGCACGGTGAGCGGCACGCCCTGCTTGAGCGCCGCGGCGAGCGCCTTGGCATCGAGCGCCAGGGTGCCGTTGCAGCTGCACAGCTTGATCGTCTTATCCTGCAGCGCCATCGTCTTTCTTCTGCTCCTCCGTGTGCGGCTCAGGATCCGCGTCCGGGGCCGGCGCCTGCGCCAGCGCCTCGGGCCTGGTCTCGGTCTCGTCCTTCGCTTCGTCCTGCTTCTTCGCCTCGCCGCGCCCGAACAGCGTGCTCCTGGAGTGCTCGAGCCGCGCCAGCATCTCGGGCGGGATCGTCTCCAGGTTCGTGTAGTCGTCGATGTACACGTCCATGAAATCAATGACGTTGAAGCGCGGGTCGGTGAACAACGTTTTCAGCGCGGCGCGCTTCACGCTCTCCTCGACCTTGGTGTGCATGAAATCCTTGAAGTCCGATTCGAAGGTAAGGCTGTCGAGCGACGGCAGCTTGGGCGCGGGATCGCCGGCCGCGGGCTTCGGCGCCTGCGCGCCGGCGTCCAACTTGCGCCGCGACCAGCGGCGCAGGAAGTGGTCCCGATCCGCGGCCATCAGCTGCGCGCCCGGTCTTTCGGGCTCTTGAACGATTGCGGTCGGATCTTCTTCTTCTTCGGCTGCGGCCGATAGTGCTGCACGACGAAGTCGCTCACCCAGGCGAACAGGTCGGGCGGCATGGGCACGCGGTCGACGTTCTCGCCGCCCTCCATCCAGCTGCTCGCTTCACTGTAGCTCACGGTGACGTAGCAGGGCACCGCGCGCTCGTCCTCCAGGCGCCACATCACGAACACGCTGGGCTCGCTCGTCGTCACGTTGAGGAAATAGC
>JBDTMD010000302.1:0-3701 GCA_039934435.1 Burkholderiales bacterium | reverse complement strand
CGCAGCACCGCCACCAGCGCCACCGGCGCGCGCGTCATCGCCCACAGGGCGATGGCGTAGGCGAGGACGGCGCATGACCCGGCGACGAACGTCAGGCGCCAGCGGCGCAGGAAGTGGCGCGGCGCCGCGGCCCCGCGCTGCAGGCAGCCGAGGGCGAACATGATCGCGCCGTTGGTGATGAAGAACCACATCGCATAGGCCACCGGCGCGCCCGAGACACGAGCGCCCTTGGCGTCGATCAGCGTGTAGGCGGCGATGACGCAGGCGTTGCCAAGCGCGAAGGCGAGCGATTTGCGCTGCGCCACCGCATCGCGCGCCGAGTGCGTGGCGAAAGCGAGGATGCCCGCGCCGATCAGCAGCACGCCAAAGGTCTGCGTCCAGGGCAGCACCTCGCCGAACACCATGACGCCCGCGACGGTAACGATGAGCGGTCCGCCCCCGCGCATGATCGGATAGGAGAACGACAGGTCGCCCCAGCGGTAGGCGCCGGCCAGGAGCCAGAAGTAGGCGATGTGCACCACCGCCGAAGCCGCGATCCAGGGCCAGGACGCGGGCGCCGGCGCGCCGAGGAACGGCGCCACTATGAGCGCCACGGCGCCGCTGCCCGCGGCGAGGCCAATGGCGTCGAGCTGCTTGTCCGCGCCGGCCTTGAGCAGCGCGTTCCATCCGGCATGCAGCAGCGCGGCGCCGAGCACCGCCAGCGCCACCGGCAGCGGGATTTCCATGGCCGCAGTCTAAATGGGGACGGACCCCATTTACGCGCAGGTTTGGGCCTTTAAATACATCTCGTGTTTTCTGGCCCGGTGAATCTTCGGGCCAGAAAACACGAGATCATATAAAGGCAAAAAACGGGCGTGGCGCTCAGACCCTCTCGAATATCGCCGCGATCCCCTGCCCGCCGCCGATGCACATGGTGACCAGCGCGTAGCGTTTCTGCGTGCGCTCCAGTTCGTACAGCGCCTTGACCGTCAGGATCGCGCCGGTGGCGCCGATCGGGTGGCCGAGCGCCACCGCGCCGCCGTTCGGGTTCACCTTCGCCGGATCGAGGCCGAGGTCCTTGGTAACGGCCATGGCCTGCGCGGCGAAGGCTTCGTTCGATTCGACGACGTCCATGTCGGCGGGCTTGAGGCCCGATTTCTCGAACACTTTTTTCACTGCCGGGATCGGGCCGAGGCCCATCAACTGCGGTTCGACGCCCGCGTGCGCGTACGCCACGAGCCGCGCGCGCGGCTTGAGGCCTTGCTTCGCCGCCGCACCGGCTTCCATCATGACGATGGCGGCGCCGGCGTCGTTCAGGCCGGAAGCGTTGCCCGCGGTGACCGTGCCGTCCTTCTTGAACACCGCCTTCAGCTTGGCGAGGTCCTCCATCTTCGCGCCCGAGCGCACGTGCTCGTCGCGCGTCACCTGCTCGACGCCCTTTTTCGATTTCACCTCGATGGCGACGATCTGATCCTTGAACAAGCCCTTGTCCAGCGCATTGGCCGCGCGCTTGTGCGATTCCACGGCGAAGGCGTCCTGCTGCTCGCGCGTAAAGCCGTACTTGGCGGCGATGTTCTCGGCAGTGACGCCCATGTGGCCGTGGCCGAAGGGGTCGTGCAGCGCGCCGCTCATGGCATCGACGATCGCCGAGTCGCCCATCCTCTGTCCCCAGCGCCCCGTGGTCATGAAGTAGGCCGCGCGGCTCATGCTCTCGGCGCCGCCCGCCACCACGGTATCGGTGTCGCCCAGGAGAATATGCTGCGCCGCCGAGATGATCGCCTGCAGGCCCGAGCCGCACAGGCGGTTCACCGTCAGGCAGGGCGTGCCCACCGGCAGCCCGGCATCGATCGCCGCGACGCGCGACAAGTACATGTCGCGCGCCTCGCCGTGGATCACGCTGCCCATCACCACGTGGCCGACGCTCGCCGGATCGACCTTGGCGCGCACCAGCGCCTCCTTGATGGCGATGGCGCCGAGCCTGGTCGGCGGAAAATCCTTCAGCGAGCCGCCGTAGTCGCCGATCGCGGTGCGCGTGCCGCCCAGTACCACCACTTCGCGTGTGCTCATGTCAGTCTCCCGTGTAGGTCGTGCGCGCCAGTGCGCTCGATCGTCACCTGCCTGAATTCTCCCGCTTTTCCACCCCTGAAGCGCACCGTGCCGTCGATCTCCGGCGCATCGGCGGCCGAGCGCCCGACGCCCGGCGCATCGACCAGCACCTGCATCTTCTTTCCGACCATGGAATTCAGCTTGCGTTCGCTGATTGCCGCCTGCGTCTGCATGAAGCGCGCGCGCCGTTCTTCCTTCACCGCTTCCGGCACCGGATCGGGCAGCGCATTAGCCGCCGCGCCGTCCACCGGCGAGTAGGCGAAGCAACCGACGCGATCGAGCTGCGCTTCCTCGAGGAACCGCAGCAGCTCCTCGAACTCGGCCTCGGTCTCGCCGGGAAAACCGACGATGAAGGTGCTGCGCACGGTGATCTCCGGACAGAGGTCGCGCCAGCGCCGCAGCCGCTCGAGCACTTTCTCGCCGCCCGCCGGCCGCTTCATCAGCTTGAGGATTCTCGCGCTCGCGTGCTGGAACGGCACGTCGAGATACGGCAGGATCCTGCCCTCGGCCATCAGCGGAATGACGTCGTCGACGTGCGGATAGGGATAGACGTAGTGCAGCCGCACCCAGACCCCTAATTCGCCGAGCGCCTGGCACAGCTCCAGCATGCGCGTCTTCAGCGGCCGCCCCCGCCAGAAGCCGGTGCGGTACTTCAGGTCCACGCCGTAGGCGCTGGTGTCCTGCGAGATGACGAGCAGCTCCTTCACCCCGGCGCGCACCAGGTTCTCGGCCTCCTGCATCACCTCGCCGATCGGCCGCGACACGAGGTCGCCGCGCATCGACGGAATGATGCAGAAACTGCAACGGTGATTGCAGCCTTCGGCGATCTTCAGGTAGGCGTAGTGGCGCGGCGTGAGCTTCACGCCCTGCGGCGGCACCAGGTCGGTGAACGGATCGTGGGGTTTGGGCAGGTGGGCATGCACCGCGCGCATCACGCCTTCGGTGTCGTGCGGGCCGGTGACGGCAAGCACGCTCGGATGCGCCGACTGCACCACGCCCTGTTTCGCCCCGAGGCAGCCGGTGACGATCACCTTGCCGTTGGCGGCGAGCGCCTCACCGATCGCGCCGAGCGACTCTTCGACCGCGGCGTCGATGAAGCCGCAGGTGTTGACGATGACCAGATCGGCGCCGCCGTAGTCCTTCGCCGTGGCGTAGCCTTCGGCGCGCAGCTGCGTGAGGATGCGCTCCGCATCCACCAGGGCCTTGGGGCAACCCAGGGAGACGAAACCGACCCTGGGGACGGCACGTGGTGCCGTGGGAACCACTACTTGCTGTCGGGCTCGGACTTACCCTGCGGCTGCGCCGGGAACCCGGGAAAGGAGAAGCCCGAGAACATGCTGCGCGCCTGGTTCTGCATCTGGTCCTGGAACTGCGAGAACACTTTCTGGCTCTGCTCGATGTAGGCCTGCATCAGGCTCTGCATCGCCGGGCCCTGCAGGTTCATGAACTGCGCCCACAGCTCCTGCGAGGCGCGCGAGTTGTCGCCGTAGATTTTCTGCGACTGGTCCTTGAGCGCCTCCTGCATCTGCTGGAAGGCCTCGAGGTTCTTTTCCAGGTAGGAGCCCATGAAGCCCTGCATCGCGCTGCCGTAGGAGCGGATCATCTGCGACAGCAGG
>JBDTMD010000301.1:0-3713 GCA_039934435.1 Burkholderiales bacterium | reverse complement strand
GGCGACATGGACGTGGCGATCGCCATACGCACGGCAGTGGTCAAGGACGGCAAGCTGCACGTGCAGGCGGCCGCCGGCGTGGTGGCCGACTCCGATCCGCAGTCCGAGTGGCAGGAAACGCAGCACAAGGCGCGCGCGATTCTGCGCGCCGCCGAGCTCGCATCGGCAGAGACGCCATGATTCTCGTGCTCGACAACTACGATTCGTTCACCTACAACCTAGTGCAGTACCTCGGGGAACTCGGTGCCGAGGTGAAAGTGGTGCGCAACGACGAGCTGAGCGTGGACCGGATCGAGGCGCTGTCGCCGGAGCGCATTGTCATCTCGCCGGGGCCGTGCACACCGAACGAGGCGGGTATTTCTCTCGAGCTGGTCGCACGCCTGGCGGGTCGGGTTCCGATCCTGGGCGTGTGCCTGGGCCACCAGGCGATCGGGCAGGCTTTCGGCGGCAAGGTGGTGCGCGCGCAGCAGGTGATGCACGGCAAGGTCTCGCGCATCCGCCACGACAGCCTGGGCGTGTTCAAAGGGGTGCCCGATGATTTTGTCGCCACCCGCTACCACTCGCTGGTGGTCGAGCGCTCCACGCTGCCGGCGGCGCTGGCAGTGACCGCGCAATCCGACGACGGTGAGATCATGGGACTGCGCCACCAGAGCCTGGCGGTGGAGGGCGTGCAATTCCATCCCGAGGCGCTGCTGACCGAGCACGGCCACCGCATGCTGGAGAATTTCCTCAAGGGAGACAAGCCATGAAGCAGATCACGGTCGCGGAGGCGATCCAGAGAACGGTGGAGCACCGCGAGGTGTTCCACGACGAGATGCTGCACGTGATGCGCCAGATCATGCGGGGCGAACTGACGCCGGCGCAGATCGCCGGCTTCATCGTCGGCCTGCGCGTGAAAAAGGAGACCATCGGCGAGATCGCGGCGGCGGCGCAGGTGATGCGCGAGTTCGCCACCATGGTGAAAGTGACCGACGCGCGCCACCTCGTCGACACCTGCGGCACGGGCGGCGACGCCGCGCACACCTTCAATGTCTCCACCGCGTCGGCGTTCGTCGCGGCGGCCGCGGGCGCGCGCGTCGCCAAGCACATGGGGCGCTCGGTGTCCTCGGCCTCCGGCAGCGCGGAAGTGCTCGAAGCGCTCGGCGCCAGTATTGCGCTGACGCCTGAACAGACGGGTCAGGCGATCAATACACTCGGCCTCGGCTTCATGTTCGCGCCGTCGCACCACGCGGCGATGAAGCATGCGGCGCCGGTGAGAAAAGACCTGGGCGTGCGCACGATCTTCAACATCCTCGGGCCCCTCACCAATCCCGCGGGCGCGGTCAACCAGGTCATGGGCGTATTCCACCCCGACCTCGTCGGCATCCAGGTGCGCGCGCTGCAGCGGCTGGGCTCGAAGCACGTCATGGCGGTGCATGGCCTGGAAGGACTGGATGAAATCTCGATTTCCGGCGAAACCCTGGTGGGCGAGCTGGTGAACGGCGAGATCAACGAGTACACGATCCATCCGCAGCAATTCGGCATCGAGCTCTACGACCGGCGCGCGATCCAGGTGAACACGGTCGACGAATCGAAACAGATGATCCTGGCGGTGCTGGAAGGCCAGCCCGGCCCGGCGCTCAACATCGTGCTGCTCAATGCGGGCGCGGCGATTTATGTGGCGGGGGTCGCCGATTCGCTGCAGGCCGGAATCGACCTGGCGCGGCGCGCGATTGCCAAGGGCGAGGCGCGGCACAAGCTCGACGAGTACGTGGCGTTTTCGCAGCGCGTGAAGGGGTAGAATCGCGCCGATGCATTCCGGGTGTACTTGACGGGATAGAGGCCTTCAATGAGACCTTCCGAAGCGCTCCGCTTTTTCCGGGACGACATCCGCCGCGTCGTCGAGCAAAATGGCACTCGCAACCCCCGGGTGTTCGGTTCCGTTCTCCGCGGCGACGACACCGAGAGCAGCGATCTCGATCTGCTGGTCGATCCCATGCCGGATACGACTTTGCTGGACATTGCGCGGATTCAGAATCGGCTGCAAAAGCTTCTCGGCGTGACTGTCGATGTACTTACGCCGAGGGCATTGCCGGAGAAGTTCCGGGAGCGGATACTTTCTCAGGCGGTGCCCGTATGATTCCACGCGCACGCGGGTTTACCTGATGGGCGGCGGCGCTCTACGCGTACCCGACTACCTCGGCCACATGCTGCAGGCAATCCGGCGGATCGGCCGCTATGCCGGCGGCATGGACGAAGCGGCATTTCTGAAGGACGAACTGGTCCAGGACGCAGTGATCCGCAACATCGAAGTGGTCGGCGAAGCGGCCCGCAACATCGAACGCGTTCATCCCGACTTCTCCGCGCAACACCCCGACGTGCCTTGGGGAGACATTTACCTGATGCGCAACCGGGTCTCTCACGGCTACTTTTCGGTGGACCTGGAGATCATCTGGAAAACCGTGAAGCGCGACTTTCCGGAACTGGAACGGCAGATCGCGCGCCTTCTATCGCGTGTCGCGGACCGCGATGAGAGCGAAGCCGATTCCGGCGCCCCCGGATAGCTCAGGCGGTGGGCGACCTCCGGAATTAGGACGTGGCGCCCGGCGCGCAAGCGCCGTTGGGCATCGACCGCGCGTGCCGCGCCATCGCCAAGGGCGAGGCGCGGGGCAAGCTCGACGAGTTTGTGGCGTACACCAAGAAGGCGGCGGCGAAGGGCTGACGCGGGGCGCTGCTACAATTCGGCCGTGCGTTATTCGCTGCTGATCGAGCCGGTGCGCGAGGCGGGTTTCCACCCCGGGTACTACTACGCCCACGTGCCGGCGCTGGACCTCACCACTCACGGCGAGGGCATCGAGGGGGCCAGGGCGGCGGCGGCGGACCTCATCCGCCTCTGGGTCGAGGAGAAGCGCGCACGCGGCGAGCCCGTTCCACGTTCCGGAAGTTCCTGAAACAGGCGGGCCTGTCCCTCGAGCAGTTCAGGGACCTCTGAAGTGTCCGACCTCCTGGCTCGCATCCTCGACGACAAGCGCGTGGAAGTACACGAGGCGCGCGCGGCGCGCCATCGTCAAGGGCGAAGCGCGCGGCAAGCTCGACGAGTACGTGGCGTTCACGAAGCGGCAGGGGCCGAAGACGTGACTGGTGGGTATAATTCCCGCGCCATGAGCTACAGGGACATCATCACCATCGAGCCGGGAAAACGAGGCGGCAAGCCCTGCATCCGTGGTCTGCGCGTCACCGTCTATGATGTCCTCGGTTATCTCGCGTCCGGCATTTTCCAGGAACAGATTCTGCGGGATTTCCCCTACCTCACCGCGGAGGACATCCGGGCCTGCCTGGAGTATGCGGCTGATCGCGAGCACGGCCTGCTTGCGTCAGACGCTTGAAGCTCCTTTTCGACGAAAACCTCGCACCCAGCCTCGCCGCGTCCCTTGCGCCGCTATTCCCGGAATCGGCGCACGTGCACTCGCTCGGGCTCGGCAGCGCCAGCGATGAAGCGGTCTGGCAGTACGCCCGCGATCGCGGTTTCACCATCGTGACTCGGGACGCGGATTTTTACGAGCGCTCTACGCTCGCGGGCCATCCTCCCAAGATTGCGTGGATACGGCGCGGCAACTGCGCGACGCGCGAATTCGAGGCCATTTTGCGGCGCCACGCTGAAGACTTGCGCAATCTCGCCGAGAACAGCGAGGCGGGCGTGCCCGTACTGGTTTAGTTCCGCGCCGACAGCACGC
>JBDTMD010000300.1:0-3717 GCA_039934435.1 Burkholderiales bacterium | reverse complement strand
ATCGGATCGGTATCGCCGTTGGCTCTGACAGGTGCCATGCCGGCGGGAGAGCCAATGCCCGCGGCCGAACTCGCGGCGTTCCGGCGTCGGGCCGAGCCGCTCGTCGCTCGGCTCGAGCTCCTCACCTCTGCTGCGCTTGCCCGACTGGAGTGAGCCGCGAGCTGTACGCAGGCCTCATGTCGGGCACCAGTCTCGATGGCGTCGACGCCGTGCTGCTCGACCTGGACGGACCGCGGCCAAAACCACTCCGTCACGTGCACCGCGCCTTTGCGCCCGCGCTGCGCGCCGAGCTTCTGGCGCTGAATTCCGTCGGTAGCGGCGAGCTCGAACGCGCGGCCGCCTGCGCCAACGATCTGGCTCGCGACTACGCCGCGGCGATCGCCGACCTGCTCGCCGGCGCCTCTGTCGATCGAAGTGCGTTGCAGGCCATTGGCTGCCATGGCCAGACCGTGCGCCACCGGCCGGAGGCCGGGTACACGCTGCAGATCGGTAATGCCGCGCTGCTCGCAGAGCTGACTGGAATGCGAGTGATCGCTGACTTTCGAAGTCGGGACGTCGCGGCCGGCGGGCAAGGCGCGCCGTTGGCGCCCGCCTTTCACGCCGTCATGCTCGCCAGTCCGTCCGAGGATCGTATCGTGCTGAATCTGGGTGGCATGGCCAACCTGTCGTGGCTTCCGGCCGATGGCAGGGTGTCGGGATTCGACACTGGCCCCGGCAACTGCCTCATGGATCTATGGGCGCAGAAGCATTTGCGCCGGGCGCTGGACGAGAACGGCGCCTGGGCGGAGGGCGCGCGCGCGGATGACGCCTTGCTGGCCGCACTGCTTGCCGAGCCCTATTTCTCGCTGCCGCCGCCGAAAAGCACGGGACGGGATCTTTTCAATCTGGGTTGGCTCGACCGCAGGCTGCCACGCGTAAGCGACCCGCAGATCGTGCAGGCGACCCTGCTTGAGCTGACGGCGCTAAGCGTGGCGCAGGCGATTCGCCTGCATTTTCCAGCGACAAGACGCCTGATCGCTTGCGGCGGCGGCGTGCGCAACAGCGCGTTGATGGCGCGGCTTGGCCAGCTGATGTCGCCCGTGCCCGTGGAGAGCAGCGCGGTACACGGCATCGACCCGTCGCAGGTCGAAGCAGCGGCGTTTGCCTGGCTGGCGCAGCAGACACTACGGGGCCGGACAGGAAACGTGCCGGCAGTGACCGGCGCTCGCGCCGCGCGTGTCCTGGGCGCGATCTACCCGCCCTAGAAACTGAAAAGGGGCCGCAGCCTCTTTTTCCGGATTACTCAGCCGGCATCAGGCGGAGAAGGAAGATCCGCAGCCGCAGGTGCTGGTCGCGTTCGGGTTCTTGATCACGAACTGCGCACCCTCCAGGCCTTCCTGGTAGTCGATTTCAGCGCCGACGAGATACTGGTAGCTCATCGGGTCGATCAGCAGGGTGACGCCGTTTTTCTGCATCGCGGTGTCGTCCTCGTTCTGCACCTCGTCGAAGGTGAACCCGTACTGGAAGCCGGAGCAGCCGCCGCCGGAAACGAACACGCGCAGCTTCAGCTCCGCATTGCCCTCTTCCTCGATCAGCTGCTTCACTTTTCCGGCTGCGTTGTCGGAGAAGACCAGCGGTGCCGGCATTTCGGTGACTGCGTTCATCGCGTGCTCCATGGTTTGCACATGCGCTTCAATTCATCCACGCGGCTTGTCGCCGCCCGAGGCGAGCTTGAGCTCTACGCCCTTCATTTCCGCTCCGCCCTGGTGTACCAGGCGCCCTTCGACCACGGCGCCTTGCTGGATCTCGAGGCTCTTGTAGTGCACATCCCCTTTGACGCGCGAGCCGACCTGGAGTTCAAGCGTTTCGGCGGCGTGCACGGGCCCATTGATGGTGCCGTTGACCACGATGTGCGATGCGGCCACCTCGCCATCGATGCGCGCGTGCTCCGACACCACCAGCGTGCCCGGCTGGTCCGGAAGCGCCGCCACGTTGCCGCGCACCGCACCATCCACGCGCAGACCGCCGCTGAAGAAAACGTTGCCTTCGATGCGCGTCGTGGCGCCGATCAGGCTGTCGATCCTGCTTTGCGGCTTCGGGCTCTTGCTGAACATGTTCACTCCTTGCCTCATCCCGGCGACGCCGTCTGCGCCGCCTTGATCTGGTCCGACCCTGCCTCGTATACGCGTACCTGGACGCTTTCAACCTTGGCTTTCGGATCCACCCGGAAGATCCCTTCAACGCGGTGGAAGTGCCTGAAAGTCAAGCGGAAAGCCGCAGCGCTGGGGTCTCCCGCTTCAGGGAAAGTCATCATAGCATTTTTGCCCCCCTCCGTCAGGGTAACCACCAGCTCGAGCCGGCCCTGAAAATCCCGGTCGCGGCGCGTGCCCGGTGCGAGCAGCAGAAGCAGGCGGTAACGGTACTCGCCGGGCAGCACGTCGGGCACCACCTTGAAGCGGTTGATCGACAGCGGGTTCGCGGCGCGCGACTCCGCCGACAGCATGCTCTCGAAGATCGCCAGCTCCTCGCGCAGCCGGGAGGTTTCCTGCTCCAGCCCGCGGATCTGCTGCGCCAGCTTGAGCTGCGCAGTGCGCTCGATGGACAGCCGGCTGTCAGCGGCGTTGGCCACGGCGCGCAGGCGTTCCAGCTCGGCGCGCGTCGCCTCCAGATTGCGGCGCGCATCCGCCAGTTCTTGCTCGACCTCGCTGCGATCGAAACCGGCGAACCTGCGGCCGGCGTCGTACATCCATGCGGCGAGCGCCGCGGAGCAGGCCAGCACCAGGATGAGTCCGACCCAGCGCAGGTACCAGGCGACTTCCGAGCGCACGGAGACGCGCGGCGCGGCGATGCCGAAGCGCTGGCGCAGTTTGAGGAGTCTGCTGGTTATCGCCACGTGTCGATGATGCATCCGCCGCGCGCAAAAAACAAAAGGCCGCCCGGCGGCGGCCTCATGCACTTCGGCCCGCGAAGCGCAGCCTCAGCGTTTGGAGAACTGCGGGCGGCGCCGCGCCTTGTGCAGGCCGACTTTCTTGCGCTCGACTTCGCGCGCATCGCGCGTCACCAGCCCGGCCGCGCGCAGCGAGGGCTTCAGCGCGACGTCATACTCCATCAGCGCGCGCGCGATGCCGTGGCGCACCGCGCCGGCCTGGCCGTTCTCGCCGCCGCCAAAAACGTTGACCATGATGTCGAACGTCGACGTGGTCTTGGTGACCTCGAGCGCCTGGCGCACGATCATGCGCCCGGTCTCGCGCGAGAAGAACTCGTCGACCGGCTTGCCGTTGACGACGAACTGGCCCTTGCCGGGCTTGAGAAATACCCGGGCGACCGAACTCTTGCGCCGCCCCGTGCCGTAGTAGTAGTCGCCGACCATGGTCTTGTCCTTAGATCTCGAGCGCTTTGGGCTGCTGCGCGCTATGTGGATGGTTTGCCGCGCCGTAGACCTTGAGCTTTTTCAGCATGGCGTAGCCGAGCGGTCCCTTGGGCAGCATGCCCTTCACCGCCTGCTCGAGCGCCCGACCGGGATGCCGCACCTGCAGCTTGGCGAAGTTCGTCTCGCGAATTCCCCCAGGGAATCCGGTATGGCGGTAGTACTTCTTGTCCTGCATCTTCCTGCCGGTAACGCGGATCTTCGACGCATTGACGACGACGATGTAGTCGCCGGTATCGACGTGCGGGGTGAACTCGGCCTTATGCTTGCCGCGCAGGCGCGCGGCGATCTGCGAGGCCAGGCGCCCGAGC
>JBDTMD010000299.1:0-3724 GCA_039934435.1 Burkholderiales bacterium | reverse complement strand
ATGTCGAGCAGCAGATCGCGCACGGCGCCGCCGACCACGCTCGCCGAGTAGCCGGCATCGCGCAGCACATCGCACACCTTGAGCGCCGAAGAACTGAGCGCATCGCGCCGCAGCGCATGGCGCGCGCGCGGCACGCGCTGCGCTGCCTGCGCGGACAGCCCCAGAACCCGTCGAATGAAGCGCTTGATCATCGAGGCGGCGATTCTAGCGCAGCGAGATCACCGGCCAGCCGCGGCGTGCGGCTGCGGCGGCCAGCTGCGCATCGGGATCGACGGCCACCGGGTGGCGCACGCGCTCGAGCAGCGGCAGGTCGTTGTGCGAGTCGCTGTAGAAAACGCTGTCCTGGAAATCGCCGAGGCGGTGGCCGAGCCCGGCGAGCCACTCGTCGACGCGCCGGATCTTGCCTTCGCGAAAGCAGGGCGTGCCGGCGAGGCGCCCGGTGAAGCGTCCGGCCGCGGTCTCCGGCTCGGTGGCGATGAGGTGCGCCACGCCGAATTCGCCAGCGATCGGCGCGGTGACGAAGCTGTTGGTGGCAGTGACGACGGCACACAGCTCGCCGGCACCGCGGTGGCGCGCCACCAGTTCCCGCGCGCGCGGTGTGATCATCGGCAGGATGCGGGTACGCATGAATTCCGCGTGCCAGCCCGCCAGATCCTGCGGCGTGTGCGCGGCAAGCGGGCGCAGCGCAAAACCAAGGTACTCGTGAATATCGAGGGTGCCGGCCTTGTACTGCTCGAAGTAGCGCGCGTTCTGCGCTTCATACTCGTCACGCGCCAGCACGCCGCGGTCGACGAGGAACTGCCCCCACTCATAGTCGCTGTCGCCCGCGAGCAGCGTGTTGTCGAGGTCGAACAGCGCCAGCTTCACGGCTCAAGCGCGCGCAGCGCCTCGCGCACCAGCGGCAGGGTAAGGGCGCGCTGCTGTTCGAGCGCGACGCGGTCGAGATGCTCGAGGAGGGCGTGAAGCGAGGGCATGTCGCGGCGCACGTGCGTGAGCAGGTACCAGACCACCTCGTCGCTCAGCTTCAGTCCGCGGCCCGCGGCTTCGGCGTGCAGGTAGACGGCCTTTTCGGCGTCGGTCAGCGGCTTCACTTCATAGACCAGGCCCCAGCCGAGCCGGCTGCGCACGTCTTCGCGCAGCGTCAGCTGCGCGGGCGGCGCGGCGCCTGCGGCAAGGACGGTCGCGCCGGTTTCGCGCGCCCGGTTGATGGCGCTGAACAGGTCGGCCTGCGCCGCGTCGCCGAGCTGCTCGGCGTCGTCGGCGAGGGTCACGCCCGGGCGCGCGCTCGCCCTGAGCAGGTGGCTGCGGCCCGACCCGGGCGCGCCCCAAAGATAGATGACGGCTTCCGCGCATTGCCCTGCCGCCAATTCGCGCAGGCGCGCGAGCAGCTCGCCGTTCGAGCCGGGCACGAAGTTGTCGAGCGACGGCGCGCTCGGCTGCAGGATCGGCAGCGCGAGCTGGCGCGTCACTTCTTGCCGCCGTACAGCGAGCTCTCGAGGTAGGCGCCGCGCAGGTGGCGCAGCCCGACGAGCAGCGCGGCGCTCGCGGGCAGGGCGAGCAGCACACCGAAAAAGCCGAATATCTGCCCGAAGGCGAGCAGTGCGAAAATCACCGCCACCGGATGCAGGCCGATGCGCTCGCCGACCAGCAGCGGCGTGACCGCCATGCCTTCCAGCGTCTGACCGACGCCGAAGGCGAGCCACACCCACGCCAGGCCCCACAGACTGTCGAACTGCATCAGCGCGGCGATCGTGCCCAGCGCAAAGCCGAGCAGCGCGCCCACGTAAGGGACGAAAACCAGCAGCCCGGTGATCAGGCCGATGGGCAGCGCGAATTCGAGGCCCGCCAGCCACAGCGCGAGCACGTAATACACGCTCATCGTCAGTATCACCGTCAACTGGCCGCGCAGGAACTCGGCCAGCACCGCGTCGATCTGGCGCAGTATCGTGCGCGCCTTGGCGTGCACGTTGCGCGGAATCAGTCGATCGACGCGAGCGAGCAGCGCGTGCCAGTCGCGCAGCAGGTAGAACAGCACCACCGGGACCAGCAGCAGGTTGACCAGGAACGCGACCAGCGCCAGCCCGCCGATCTTGAGCGAACCGAGGAAGCGCCCGAGCAGGTGCTGGTTCTCGACCACCAGTTCGCTGGCGAGCCCGCGCACCGTCTCGACGTCGAGCTGGAACGCGACGCCCAGGTACTCCCGCGCAAGTGGCGCCAGACGTTCGTTGAGCCAAGTGATGAAGGCGGGCAGGCGCTCGGCGAGCAGGCGCAGTTCCTTGGCGAACAGCGGCAGCACCACCAGTCCGAGCGCCACGAGCAGTGCCAGCACGCCGATCATCACCAGCAGCGCGGCCAGCGTGCGCGGCACGAACTTGCCGGTGAGCCGTTCGACGACCGGGTCGAGGATGTAGGCGAGGATTGCGGCAAACAGAAACGGCGCGAGGATGGGCGACAACAGGTACAGCAGCCCGCCCAGCGTCAGCGCGACCGCTAACCAGCCCCACAATTGCACGTTGGCGGAGAGCGACGAGGGCATCTCAAGTAAAATCCTGCGGCAAACGCGAAACTCTAGCATGGCTGACCCGCTCTCCTACCGCGATGCCGGCGTCGATATCGACGCCGGCGATGCGTTGGTCGAGGCCATCAAGCCGTTCGCCCGGCGCACGATGCGCCCGGAAGTGCTGGCCGGCATCGGCGGCTTCGGCGCGTTGTGCCGCATCCCGAAAAAGTATCGCCAGCCGGTGCTGGTCTCCGGCACCGATGGCGTCGGCACCAAGCTGAAGCTGGCGTTCGCGACCGGGCGCCACGACACGGTGGGCATCGATCTGGTGGCGATGAGCGTGAACGACGTGCTGGTGCAGGGCGCCGAGCCGCTTTTTTTTCTCGACTACTTCGCCTGCGGCAGGCTTGACCGCCAGGTGGCGGCGGCGGTGGTGAAAGGCATTGCGCACGGCTGTGAGCTCGCCGGCTGCGCGCTGATCGGCGGCGAGACCGCCGAGATGCCGGGCATGTATCCGCCGGGCGAATACGATCTGGCAGGCTTTTGCGTCGGCGTCGTGGAGAGAAAGAAGATTCTCAACGGCCGCTCGATCAGGCCCGGCGACGTGCTGCTCGGACTCGCCTCGAGCGGCGCGCACTCGAACGGTTACTCGCTTATCCGCCGGATCCTCGAGCGCGACCTGCCGGACGCGGCGATGATGGACGCCATCATGCGGCCGACGCGCATCTACGTGAAGCCGGTCTTGAAGCTGCTGCGGGCGGTAAAGGTCAAGGCGCTTGCGCACATCACCGGCGGCGGTCTGGTCGGCAACGTGCCGCGCATTCTGCCCAGACGCACGCGCGCGATCATCCATGGCCGCGCCTGGCCGCGGCCGGCGCTGTTCGACTGGTTGCAGCGCAAAGGGGCGGTCGCCGAAGCCGAAATGCACCGCGTCTTCAACTGCGGCATCGGCCTGGTCGTAGTGATCGCGGCCGCCGACGCGCCGCGCGCCGCGACCAAACTGCGCGCGCTGGGCGAGACGGTCTACGAGATCGGAATTATCGAGAAGGCAAAGGGCGAGCCCGAAGCCGTCGTCAGCTAGCCACCTTGTAGACCACGTCGTGCTCGCGCACGTGCTGGACGACCTTGAGGCCGAAATCGTCGTTCGGCCCGACTTCATTGACCGACGCGTGCTCGATCTGCAGCGATTCGACGCGCTGGCTGAAATCGCTCGTGTGGCCCTGG
>JBDTMD010000298.1:0-3737 GCA_039934435.1 Burkholderiales bacterium | reverse complement strand
CGCTGCTGTTCGGCATCCACATGGTGATGGCGATCGGCGGCGCCGACATGCCGGTAGTGATCTCGATGCTGAACAGCTACTCCGGCTGGGCCGCGGCGGCGACCGGCTTCATGCTCAGCAACGACCTGCTGATCGTGACCGGCGCGCTGGTCGGCTCCAGCGGCGCCATCCTTTCCTACATCATGTGCCGGGCGATGAACCGCAACTTCATTGCCGTGATCGCGGGCGGCTTTGGCACCGAAGCCGGCGCGCCGGCGGCGCCGGGCAGCGCGCAACCAGCGGGCGAGGTGACGCCGATCCTCGCGGCCGAGACCGCCGAGCTGCTGCGCGAAGCGAAGAGCGTCATCATCGTGCCGGGCTACGGCATGGCGGTGGCGCAGGCGCAGCACGCGGTGTACGAGATCACCAAGCTGCTGCGCGACAAGGGCGTCAACGTGCGCTTCGGCATCCACCCGGTCGCCGGGCGCATGCCCGGTCACATGAATGTCCTGCTCGCCGAAGCCAGGGTGCCGTACGACATCGTGCTGGAGATGGACGAGTTGAACGACGATTTCCCGGACACCGACGTGGCGATGGTGATCGGGGCCAACGACATCGTGAACCCGAGCGCACTGGACGATCCGGCAAGCCCGATCGCCGGCATGCCGGTGCTCGAGGTGTGGAAAGCAAAGACCTCGATCGTGATGAAGCGCAGCATGGCCTCGGGCTATGCCGGCGTGGACAATCCGCTGTTCTACAAGGAAAACAATCGCATGCTGTTCGGCGACGCGAAAAAGATGCTGGACGAGGTGCTCGCCGCGCTGAAGGCCCAGTAAGTTGCGGCGCACTTTCGTCTCGCGTCTACGCGCCCTGTCCGACCGCCTCGGGCGGCGCATGAGCGCGCCGACTTTGAAGATCGGCGTCTCGGCGCGCATCCTGCACCCTCAGCCCGGCGCCCTCGGGCTGCAGGGCAAGACCCGCCAGTACCTCGAGCAGACCGCGGCGCACTGGCTCATGTCGCGCGATGTGCTGGTGCTGATGGTGCCCACCGTGGACACGGGCGGAATCCTGCATCGCCGCAGCATCCGCCTTTCGGATTACGCGCGCCACCTCGACGGCCTGATGCTGCAGGGCGGTGCCGACGTCAGCCCGATGACCTACGGCGAGGAGCCGTTGTCAAAGGAATGGGCGGGCGACCGGCTGCGCGACGAGTACGAGATCGAACTGCTGCACGAATTCATCGAGGCCGGCAAGCCCGTGCTCGGCGTGTGCCGCGGCCTGCAGCTGATCAACGTCGCCTACGGCGGCACGCTGTACCAGGACATCGCCAAGCAGGTGCCCGATGCGCGGCGCCATGTCACCGACGCCTACGAAAAGAACCTGCACGAGGTGCGCTTCGAGCCGGCGGGCGGCCTCGCGCGCCTGTACCCGGGCCTTGAGCGCGCGCGCGTCAATTCCATCCACCACCAGTCGGTGAAGACGCTGGGCCGCAACCTGCGCGTCGACGCCTGGGCCGAGGCCGACCGCGTCGTCGAGGCGATCCGCGGCACCGGCCCCAGCTACGTGCTGGGCGTGCAGTGGCATCCCGAGTTTCACGCACCCGGCGACGACTCGGTGCTCGACAGCTCGCCGCTGCTCGACGAATTCCTGCACGCGGCGCGGCGGGCAGCCTGATCTGATGGCATTTGGCTTTCTGCCGCAGATGCCGCCGGCGTTCGGCCAGCCGGCGCTGTTCGGCGCGCTGCTGCTCGCCGGGCTGCTGGGCGGCGAGCTGGTGCGGCGCCTGCTCGGCCTGCCGCGCATCACCGGCTACGTGCTCGCCGGCGTGCTGCTCGGGCCGCAGATCTCGGGCTTGCTCGCCGCCGGTGCGCTCGGCGAGGCGCGCGTGCTGATCGATCTGTCGCTCGGACTGATCGTGTTCGAGCTCGGCCACCGGCTCGACGTGCATTGGCTGCGGCGCAACCGCTGGCTGTTCGTCGCCGCAGTCGCCGAGAGCGCGTTCGGCTTTGGCGCGGTGCTGGCGACGCTGCTCGCCTTCGGCTTCCAGCCGCTGCTCGCGGCCTCCGCTGCCGCCATCGGCACCGCCACCTCGCCCGCGGTGGTGCTGCTGGTGGCGCACGAATTGCGCGCCGCCGGCCAGGTCACCGAGCGCATGCTGGTGTTTACCGCCGTGAACTGCGTGCTCGCCTACGTCGCGCTCACGCTGCTGCTGCCGTTCCTGCACCTCAAGCATGCCATGAGCTGGCCCGAGGCGGCGCTGCACCCGCTGTACATCCTCGGCGGTTCGGTGCTGGTGGGATTTGTCGCCAGCCTGGCGCTGCTGTGGCTTGCCCGCTGGGTCGGCAAGCGCGAGGACCGCCAGTTCATCCTGCTGGTGGCGCTGGTGGTGCTGGCGGTGGGCGCGGCGCGCGGCCTCAACCTGTCCGTGGTCGTGACGCTGATCACCCTGGGCATGCTGGCGCGCAATTTCGACTACCAGCACGTGCTGCTGCCGCTTCGGCTATGGCGGGCAGCTGTTCTTTGTCATTTTGTTCGTGCTGACGGGCGCGAGCCTGGAGTTCACGGCGCTGCCGGCAGTGGCGGCGGCGGCGGCGGCGTTCATCGTCGCGCGCTTTCTCGGCAAGGGTCTCGCCATTCTTGCCTTCGGCCGCCTGTCGGGCGTGCGCGCGGGCAGCGCCGGGGTGCTGACGCTCGCGCTGCAGCCGATGTCGGGGCTCGCAGTGGTGATGGTGCTGGACACTGCCGCGATGTACCCCGAATTCGGCGGCGAACTCGGCGCCGTGGTGCTGTCGGCGGTGGCGGTGCTCGAGATCCTCGGCCCGATCGCCACTCAGTTCGCGCTGAAGCGCGCCGGCGAGGCCGACCCGGCCGTCGGCAGCGCGTGAGCGGCGGCGCCATGCACGAGCTGGATTTCAGGTCCTCGCCCGAGCTGACGCTCGGCGTCGAGCTCGAGCTGCAGCTCATCCAGCCGCACGACCTCGACCTGGCGCGCGACGCCGGCGACCTGCTGGCGCGCCTCGGCAAGGTGAAGCTGCCGGGCGCGGTCAAGCCCGAAATCACCGAGAGCATGATCGAGCTGAACACGTCGATTCATCGCGACCATGCCGCGCTTGCCGCTGAGCTCGACGTGATGCGCGATGCCGTGGCGCGCGAGGCCGGCATGCTCAACCTGCTGGTTTGCGGCGGCGGCACGCACCCGTTCCACAGCTGGAGCGCACGGCGCATCTTTCCCACCGAGCGCTTCAAGCACATCCTGGAGCGTTACGGCTACCTCGCCAAGCAGTTCACCGTGTTCGGCCAGCACATCCATCTTGGCTGCGCCAATGGCGACGACGCCGTCTACCTCGTGCACATGCTGACGCGCTATGTGCCGCATTTCATCGCCCTGTCGGCGGCCTCGCCGTTCTACCAGGGCGAGGATACGCAGTTCCAGTCCTCGCGCCTCACCGCGATCAACGCCTTCCCGCTCGCCGGCCACATGCCGTTCGTCGAGGACTGGGCGGAATTCATCGAGTACTTCGAGAAGATGCGCGCCCTGGGCGTGGTGGAGAGCATGAAGGACTTCTACTGGGACATCCGCCCCAAGCCCGAATTCGGCACCGTCGAGATCCGCATCTGCGATACGCCGCTCGACGTCGCGCGCGCGGCGCAGCTCGCGGCCTACGCGCAGGCGCTGGCGAAGTGGCTGCTCGACGAGCGGCCGCTCCCGCCGATACGCGCCGTGTACCTGGTCAACGCATTCAACCGCTTCGAAGCGT
>JBDTMD010000297.1:0-3756 GCA_039934435.1 Burkholderiales bacterium | reverse complement strand
GCATTCGGGCTGCTGTTTCCGTTCGCGCTGGCCGCGTCGGCGCTCGCCAGGCCGCGCATCGGCTGGCGCGTCGGCGGCGTGGTGTGCCGCGCATTCCTGCGCGCGGCCGGCATTCCTCTTATCGTGCGGGGCGCGGAACAATTTCCCGCCGGTCCGGCGGTTCTCGCCGTAAATCACACGAGCTACCTGGACGCCGTGGTGCTGGTCGCCGTGCTCGGGCCGCGCGTGCATGCGTTCGTGGCCAAGCGCGAGTTCCAAGCCAACCCGCTGATGCGGCTGCTGCTCAGGGGCTTCGGCACGATCTTCGTCGAGCGCTTCGACGTGCAGAAAAGCGCCGAGCATGCCGACGTGCTGGTCGAGGCGGCGCGTGCCGGGCGCTCCATCGTCATCTTTCCCGAGGGCACGCTGACGCGCAACACCGGGCTGATGGCGTTTCGCGCCGGCGCTTTCCAGGTGGCGGCGCAGGCCGGCGTGCCGGTGGTGCCGGTGGCGCTGCGCGGCGTGCGCTCGGTGCTGCGCGATGGCACCTGGTATGCGCGCCGGGCGCCGATCGCGGTGACGGTCTGCGCGCCCATCGCCCCCGACGGCGACGACTGGGCGGCGACGGTGCGCCTGCGCGACCGCGTGCGTGCCGACATCCTGCAGTACTGCGGCGAACCCGATCT
The DNA here is from genome assembly GCA_039934435.1 of Burkholderiales bacterium. Classification (GTDB taxonomy): domain Bacteria; phylum Pseudomonadota; class Gammaproteobacteria; order Burkholderiales; family SG8-39; genus JAABQT01. Next base: position 3,091 of record JBDTMD010000297.1, on the reverse strand, counting down.
GGCGCCGATCGCGCGCAAGGACAGCGCTACTTCCTGATGGCGTCCTCGAGAAAACGTTCCAGGGCGCGCACCGGCTCGGCATCGCCGTACAGGCCGTCACGGCTCGCGATCATGCGCTCGCGTACCTCTCCCCAATAGGCGGCGTCGCGCGCCAGCTTCACCGCAATCTCCACATATTGCGCCGTCGCGTCGGCGACCAGCTGGTCCAGCTTCATGTGGCGCAGGATGCCGCTTGCGAGGCGCCCGCGCAGGAACCGCCCTTCCCAGGCGACCACCGGCAATCCGCAGTCGATCGCCTGCAGGGCACTGTTGAAGCCCGAAAAGCCGATTGTGTCGAGATAGACGTCGGCCTGCGACAGCAGACCGTGGAACGAGGCCCGGTCCTGCCACGGCACCCAGACCCCGAACGCCGCAAAGTCGAGCCCGACATCGGCAAACGAGCGCTCCAAGCGATGGCGCATGCGCTGGGCCAGCTCGGGCGGTTGCGGCGTGAAGAACGCGAACTGGCATTCACCCACGCGCCTGGCGATTTCGATCAGCACCGCGTCATGGCGCGGCGTGTACTTGAACGGCATTCCAGCGCACACCAGGAGCGGCACGCCATCGCGGATCCCCAATGCCGCGAGATCCACATCGCGCGGCGCGATCTTCTGCGGTTCGAGGCAAACGCCGAGTCCCGGCAGGCGCACCAGCCGTTCCGTGTAGTGCTCCGCGCCCGCCGGCGGCTCCAGCGCCTCCGCGGATAGAAAGTAGTCGATGCTCGGCAGGCCGCTGGTGAGCGGATGGCCCCACGCCGCCGCCTGCACCGGCGCCAGACGCAGGCTGGCGAGCTTCGCGGTGGTCGGGTCCATGGCGATCTCGGGATAAATGAGCACGTCCGGCTGGTGCCCGAGTATCAGCGGTGCCCATTCGCGCCAGTCGGTGCGGCCGTACGAGTAATGCGTCGCCAGCGTCTTGGCGAGCGCCGTTTCCGCGTCGTTGGCGACTCCAAGATGAAACAGCCTCACATCGAAGCGCGAGCGATCGATGCGGCTCAGCCAGCCCTTGACGATGGCGTTCCACACCGAGTGGTCGTGGATGTGCGCGGACACGATGCCGATTCGGATCTCCGCCCGAGTGATGCGCGCGGGTGCCTCGATGCCGGCGGCGGACTGCCATGCGCCCATCAGCTTGCTGCATAGCCGCCCGTAGCGCGACAGCAGCTCGCGGTGATCGCCCTCCAGGTAGGCGAGGTAGAACGGCTGCTGCACGGCGACCGCGCGGGCGGTGGTTTCCGCGCCGCGTGACTCGCACCAGCGTTCGAGTTCGACCAGTTCCGCGGCAAAATTGTCGCGCGCGCGTTCCTGGTCCGCAACGGTGGCGGCGACCGCGGGCAACTGCGACATCGCGAGCGACCAGCGCGCCACGGCCGACTCGGGGTCGTGCGTTAACGCCTCGCGGTAGCTCGCGAGCGCGGCCGCCTGCTCGCCCATGGCCATCAGCGCGTTCCCCAGCTCGAGATGGGCGTCGGCGAACCCGGGCTTGCGCGCGACCAGTCCGCGCAGCACCTCGGCGGCCTCGGCGAAGCGCCGCAGCCGGCAGAACACGCTGCCGACGTTCAGCCATGCTTCGGCCAGGCCGGGATTGAGCTGCAGGGCACGCTCGAAGCTGGCGAGGGCCTCGTCGAGACGATGGCGGTCGCGCAATGCGTTGCCCAGATTGTTGTGCGCCTCGGCGAAATCGGTGTCGAGTGTGGTCGCGGTGCGGTAGGACGCGATGGCCTCATCGTGGAACCCCTTGTCGCGCAGCACATTGCCGGCATTGAGATGCGCGAGGGCCGAGTCGGGCTTCAGCGCCACGGCGCGCTGGCAGGACACCAGCGCCTCGTCGAGACGGCCGGCATCGCGCAGCGCGGAGCCGAGGCTGCCGTGCGCCTCGGCGAGATCGGGCGCGAGCTCGAGCGCCGCGCGCAGCGCGACGATCGCCTCTTCCGCCCGGCCGAGCGCGTTCAGCGTCTCGCCCAGCCGCAGATGCGCCTCGGTGAAGGCCGGCTTGAGGGTCGCCGCGCGACTGAACGCCTCGCGCGCCTCCTCGGTACGTCCCAGGCGTCGCAGCGCGCCGCCGAGATTGAAGTGCGCCTCGGCATACTCGGCATTGCACGCCAACGCCCGACCGAGGCTCGCGATCGCCTCCTCGTAGCGCCCCAGGCGGCGGTAGGCCTCGCCGAGATTGTTGTGCGCCGCGGCGTTCTGCGGCGAGATGTCGACCGCGCGGGAAAATAATTCGGCGGCATCGCCGGGGCGCGCCGATTGCAGTGCGATCACGCCGAGCAGATTCACTGCGTCGAAGTTGCGCTGATCGAGGGCCAGCACCGCCTGGTAGCCGGCCTGCGCGTCGGCCAGGCGCCCGGCCTGGTGATGCGCGAACGCCTCGGCCAGGACCTCCGGGGCACCCCGCGCCGGCGCCGCAGCGCGCCGCCGGCCCCACAGCCAGGACAGCATCGGCGGCGTCAGCCGCTCGTCTTGCCCGCTTGGCGCGAGGCCAGGGTGGCGACCGTCACCAGCTCATAGCTCAGCGCGTCGGTGAATTCCGGCGCGTAGCCCGCCTCGCGCAGCGCCCAGCGCACGCGGTTGCCGAGACGCGCCTTCTTGTAGATGTTGAGCTTGCGCGACCGGGCAAACTGCTCCAGGCGCGCGAAGATGACGTCGTGCGTCTTCTTCAGCCGGTCGGCGGTCTTGCGCGTGTGCGGGCCCGGGGCGGGCGGCAGCCGCTTCACAAGGTCGGCGACGATCGAGTCCGCGACCTCGTCGACCTCCTTGGAATTGAACCAGTTACCGAACATGGATGCCTCGCTGATTGGTGCAGGCGCCATTCTACGTGATGCGCTGCGCGCACCACGTGCGCCACATCGCGCGGTAGGCGCCTTCGACGTCGCGTGCGAACCCCGCCTCGTCCATCAGCGGTGACTCCCGCAGCCGCGCGCGCAGCGTGGCGCGCAGCTGTGCCAGCTGCGCGGTGTCGGCGGCGTGCGCCAGGGCAAGTCGCACGTACTCGTCCGCGGAGCCGGCGATCCAGTCGTCCAGTCCGAGCTCGCCAAGGATGCTCGGAAGGG
>JBDTMD010000296.1:0-3758 GCA_039934435.1 Burkholderiales bacterium | reverse complement strand
AGGCCGTTCGGGTAGCCGGAGCCATCGTATTTCTCATGGTGGCCAAGGGCGATGAGCGAGCCCATGCGCACGTACTTCGAGGCGCTGCCCTTCAGGATCTCGTGGCCGATCAACGGGTGGCGGCGCATGACCTTGGACTCCGCCGCATCGAGCCGGCTCGACTTGAGCAGGATCTGGTCGGGAATGCCGATCTTGCCGATGTCGTGCAGCGGCGCGGCCAGTTCGATCGATTCCGCCTCGTCGCGCTCCAGGCCGATGGTGTCGGCGATCAGGCGCGAGTAACGCGCCATGCGCACCAGGTGGTAGCCGGTCTCCTCGTCGCGGAATTCGCCGGCGCGCGCCAGACGCATCAGCGTCTCCTTCTCGCGATCGCGCACTTCGCGCGTCGCGTCGTCCACCAGGCCCTCGAGCAGCCGCCGCCGGTCCTCGAGGGCCATGTGCTGCCGGCGCAGGGTCAGCAGGTTGCGGCAGCGCGCCATGCACTCGCGCGCGTCCACCGGCTTGATCAGGAAATCGGTGACGCCCGCGTCGAGCGCGTCGTAACGCACCTTGCGGTCGTCGTGCGCCGTCACCATCATGATCGGCACGTTTTCGTAGCCGGGCAGCGCCCGCAGCCGCGTGGCGAGCTCGATGCCGTTCATGTCCGGCATCATGTAGTCGATCAGCACCAGGTCGGCGACGTGCCGGGTCGCCCACACCACTGCATCCACCGGGCGCCCGAACCCCTCGACCGTGACCCGTTCGTCGATCGAGCGCACCACCTGCTCGAGGATGGCGCGGCCGGTCGACTGGTCGTCGACGACCATCGCAGTGTTGCGGGCCGCCGGCATCAAGAGGACCTGCGCCTTCGCCATGCTTCCCCTCTCCCAAAAGGTGCCGGCAAGACTACCCTTCGGCCACGCCTCTGTCCAGCTAAGATGCTGACGGGAAAGCAAGAAAGCGTGAAGCTTGGCCGCTTTGGCCGCGCGCTCCTGGTGCCGGAAGAGAGACTCGAACTCTCATGGTGTCGCCACCGGCGGATTTTGAGTCCGCTGCGTCTACCGGTTCCGCCATTCCGGCCCGGAGGGGCGGGATTATAGAACCCTATAATGCCGCGCAATGCGCGTCTCGGAGTTCGACTATGCGTTGCCCGCCGAGCTGATCGCGCAGCGCCCCGCCGCCGAGCGCACGGCGAGCCGCCTTCTACATCTCGATGCCGCCAGCGGGCGGCTGCAGGATCTGACCTGCGCCGACCTGCCCGGGCTGGTGGACCAGCGCGACGCGCTGGTGCTGAACGACACGCGCGTCATCAAGGCGCGCCTCGCCGGCCGCAAGGCGAGCGGCGGGCGCATTGAGCTGTTCATCGAGCGCCTGACCGGCGCGCGCGAGGCGCTGGCGCTGATCCGTTCCAGCCATGGGCCACGCGCCGGAACCGAACTGGTGGTCGGCGACGGCGCGCGCGTGACGGTGCTGGGGCGCGATGCCGATCTGTACCGCGTGCGCTTTGCCGAGGATGCGCTCGCGCTGCTCGAGCGCTGCGGATCGGTGCCGTTGCCGCCTTACATTACCCATGCCCCGGACGCCACCGACGCCGAACGCTACCAGACCGTGTACGCCGAGCGGCCGGGCGCGGTCGCCGCACCGACCGCGGGGTTGCATTTCGATCGCGCGCTGCTGCAACGGCTCGAGGCGCGGGGCGCGCGCGTCGCGCGACTTACGCTGCACGTGGGCGCGGGCACCTTTCAGCCGGTGCGCGTAGAGGACGTGGCGTCGCACCGCATGCACGAGGAGCACTACGAGGTGCCGCCGGCGACCCTCGAGGCGATCGCCGGGCGCCGGGTACTCGCCGTGGGCACGACGACGTTGCGCGCACTGGAGAGCGCCGCGCTGAGCGGCGCTGCGTCAGGCGAGACCGCGCTTTTCATCTATCCCGGATTCCGTTTCCGTACCGTGCAGCGATTGCTCACGAACTTCCACCTGCCGCGCTCCAGCCTGCTGATGCTGGTCGCGGCATTCGCCGGGCTGGAGAACATCCGGCGCGCCTACGCGCACGCCATCGCGCAGCGCTACCACTTTTTTTCCTACGGCGATGCCATGCTCATCGAGCGCGCGCCATGAAGTTCCAGGTGTCGCACCGCGATGGCCAGGCACGCCGCGGCTGGCTGCAGCTGGCGCACGGCGCGGTGGACACGCCCGCCTTCATGCCCGTCGGCACCTACGGCACCGTGAAGGCGATGTCGCCGGCGGAACTGCGCGAAATCGGCGCGCAGATCATTCTCGGCAACACGTTCCACCTGTGGCTGCGACCGGGAACCGAGGTCATCGCCCGACACGGCGGCCTGCACGGCTTCATGGGCTGGGACGGTCCCGTGCTCACCGATTCGGGCGGCTTCCAGGTATTCAGCCTCGGCGCGCTGCGCAAGATCTCCGAGGAGGGCGTGAAGTTCGCCTCGCCCATCAACGGCGACCGGCTGCTGCTCACGCCCGAGGAATCCGTGCGCGTGCAGCGCGCGCTCGATTCCGACATCGCCATGGTGTTCGACGATTGCACCCCGCACCCGGCAACGCAGAAGCAAGCCGAGAAGTCGATGCGCCTCAGCCTGCGCTGGGCCGCGCGCTCCAAGGCCGCGTTCGAGGGATCGCGCAATGCGCTGTTCGGCATCGTCCAGGGCAGTGTCTACGAGGACCTCAGGGACGAATCGCTCGCCGGTCTGACGGGCATCGGCTTCGACGGCTATGCGATCGGCGGCCTGGCGGTCGGCGAACCCGCGGACGAGCGCGATCGCATCCTCGCGCACACCGCGCCGCGGCTGCCCGCGGACCGGCCGCGCTACCTGATGGGCATGGGCACGCCCGAGGATCTGATCGGCGCGGTGGCGGCCGGGGTCGACATGTTCGACTGCGTGCTGCCGACGCGCAACGCGCGCAACGGCTGGCTGTACACGCGCCGCGGCGACGTCAAGATCCGCAACGCGCGCTGGCGCGACGACGCGCGCCCGCTCGACGAAAACTGCGAGTGCTACGCCTGCCGGAATTTCACGCGCGCCTACCTGCATCACCTGCAGAAGGCGAACGAGATCCTCGGCGCGCGCCTCAACACCCTGCACAACCTGCACTACTACCAGTTGCTGATGCGCGAACTGCGCGCGGCCATCGCAGGCGGGCGCCTGGCGACGACGGCCGCGCGCCTGCTGGAGGAGCGCAGGCTGCTGCTATAATTCGCGCCCTTTTCCAGTGAGTCCGCAGCGATGATTTCCAACGCTTACGCACAGGCCGCCGGCGGCGGCGAATCGGGTTTGCTCGGCTTTTTGCCCATCGTCTTGATGTTCGTGCTGCTGTACTTCCTCATGATCAGGCCGCAGATGAAGCGCGCCAAGGAGCAGAAGCAGATGATCGAGGCGCTGCAAAAGGGCGACGAGGTGATCACGGCCGGCGGCGTCGTTTGCCGCATCAGCAAGATGGGCGACGCCTACTTGAGCGTCGAGATCGCGCCCAACACCGAGATCAGCGTGCAACGCACAGCGGTGCAGACCCTGCTGCCCAAGGGCACGATGAAGACCCTGCAGTAGTCGCGCGGTGAACCGCTTTCCGGTCTGGAAATACGCGCTGGTCGCGCTGTGCGTGGCCGTGGCGTTCTTCTACACCCTGCCGAACTTCTTCGGCGAGTCGCCGGCGGTCCAGATCTCGAGCCTCAGGACCGCCGTGCATGTCGACCCCGCCTTGCTGCAGCGCGTCGAAGGCGCCCTGGCGCAGGCCCGCATCCCCTTTACCGGAGCCCT
>JBDTMD010000295.1:0-3764 GCA_039934435.1 Burkholderiales bacterium | reverse complement strand
GCCGCTGCGCCTCCTGCCCACGGTGGTGCTCGCGCGCATGCAGCACTCGCGCCTGGTCCATGACGCCGAGCGCGGCGCGCTCGCGCCGCGCGACCTCGAAGGACGGCGCGTGGGCGTACGCTCCTACTCGGTGACCACCGGCATGTGGCTGCGCGGCGTGCTCGCCGAGGACCACGGCGTGAATTGCGACAACATCCACTGGGTCACCTTCGAGGAAGCGCACGTCGCCGAGTTCCGCGACCCGCCGAACGTGGAGCGCGCGCCCGCAGGCAAAAGGCTGGAAGACATGCTGTTCGCGGGCGAGCTCGACGCCGCCATCGTCGGCGACGCGCAGCCCGCCGATCCGCGCCTCCGGCCCGTGATCCCGGACCCGGAAAGCGCGGCGCGCGCGTGGCGCGCGCGCACCGGCGCGATCCAGATCAACCACATGGTGGCGGTAAAGACGTCCGTGCCGCGCATCGTCGCCGACGAGGTCTCGCACCTGCTGCTGGAGAGCATCGAGGCGGCGGGCAGCCCGGAGATGAATCCGTGCGGCCTCGAGGCCAACCGCCGCAACCTCGAAGTCGCCATCGACTACGTCCATCGCCAGGGGCTGATCCCGCGGCGCTACAGCGTGGAAGAGCTCGTCGCGTGATCATCGACTGCCACGGCCACTACACCACCGCGCCGAAGGCGCTGTTCGAATGGCGCAAGCGCCAGGTCGCGGGCGGCGAGCCCGGTCCCCTGAAGATTTCCGACGACGAGATCCGCGAGTCGCTGGAAGGCGCGCAGCTCAGGATCCAGCGCGAGCGCGGCACCGACCTCACGTTCTTCTCGCCGCGCGCCGGATCCATGGAGCACCACGTCGGCGACGCCGCGATGAGCGCCGCCTGGTCGCGCGAATGCAACGACCTGATCCACCGCGTCTGCACGCTGTATCCGAAGAATTTCGCGCCGGTGTGCCAGCTGCCGCAGTCGCCCGGCGCGGCGCCCGCAGATTCGATCCCCGAGCTCGAGCGCTGCGTGAATGAGCTCGGCTTCATCGGCTGCAACCTGAACCCGGACCCCTCGGGCGGCTGGTGGAAATCAGCGCCGCTCTCCGACCGCTCCTGGTACCCGCTCTACGAAAAGCTGGTGGAGCTCGACGTGCCGGCGATGGTGCACGTGAGCTCCTCGTGCAATCCGGCGTTCCACTTCACCGGCGCGCACTACATCAACGCCGATACCACGGCATTCATGCAGTTGCTGACCTCGGACCTGTTCAAGGACTTCCCCACGCTCAGGTTCATCATCCCGCACGGCGGCGGCGCGGTGCCTTATCACTGGGGCCGCTACCGCGGCCTCGCGCAGGACATGGGCAAGCCGCCGCTGAAGGAACTGCTGCTCGGGAACGTTTACTTCGACACCTGCGTCTACCACCAGGCGGGTATCGACTGCCTGCTCAAGGCGATCCCGGCGGACAACATCCTGTTCGCCTCGGAGATCGTCGGCGCGGTACGCGGCATCGACCCGGAAACCGGCCACTACTACGATGACACGCGGCGCTACATCGACGCCGCCGGCGGCTTGAGCGCCGCCGAGCGCGAAAAGATCTACGACGGCAACGTCAGGCGGGTGTACCCGCGGTTCGCGCGGCGGCCGGCAGGCTGACGCGAACCCGCACTCAGACACCCACGCCGCGCGCAGCGGCGAGCGCGCCAATCGAACCGCTGCGTGCGGCCGCAGCCCCGCGCGCGCCGGCCTTGCCCAGGATGAACCCCTCGTAGCCCTTCGCCGCGATGGCCGCGCAGGTCGCGCGATAGCGTGCGAGACCCCCGGCATAAGGCATGAACACGCGCGGCTTGCCCGGCACATTGGCGCCGTAGTACCAGGAGTGCTTCGCCTTGCTCAGCAGGGTGGCGTTGGCGGCTTCCTCGACGTGCGCATCCCAAAAGCGCACCGCCTCCGGATCCGGCTCGATGGCGTCGATGCCGTTGCTGCGCAGGTGCGCGATGCAGTCGGTGATCCATTCCACGTGCTGTTCGATGGCCACCGGCATGTTGGTGAGCACCGAAGGGCTGCCCGGCCCCGTGATGGTGAACAAGTTCGGGTACCCCGCCACCTGCAGGCCGAGATAGGTGTGCGGGCCGGCGCACCAGTCGTCGCGCAGCGAGCGGCCTTCGCGGCCGCGGATGTCCATCGCGAGCAGCGCGCCGGTCAACGCGTCGTAGCCGGTGGCGAAGACGATGACGTCGAGTGCATGCTCCTTGCTCCGCGTGCGGATGCCGCGCGGCGTGATGCGCTCGATCGGGTCGGCGCGCAGGTCGACGAGCGCGACGTTGTCGCGGTTGAAGGTTTCGTAATACCCGGTGTCGATCGGCGGGCGTTTCGTGGCATAGGGGTGGTCGACGTCGGCGAGCGCCCGCGCCGCCTCTGCATCGCGCACGGTGGCGCGGATGCGGCCTTTGATGAATGCGGCGGCGGTGTCGTTCGCCGCCTGGTTCACGAGCAGGTCGCGAAACGTGGCGCGGAACTGCAGCCCGCCGTTTTCCCACGCGGCTGCGTAGATTGCCTGGCGCTCCTCGGGCGTGACGTCCGCGACATTGCGATCGGCGATGCGGAAGGCATGCCCGTTGGGGGTGGATTGCGCGGCGGCGCGGATCTCCGCGTGATTTTCCCGCACCCAGCGCTTGAACTCGGGGGTCAGCGGTGCATTGCGCGCCGGAACGCTGTAGGTCGCAGTGCGCTGGAACACCGTAAGGTGCGCCGCCGCCTGCGCGATGACGGGCGCGGCCTGGATGCCGGTCGAGCCGGTACCGATCTGCCCGACGCGCTTGCCGGCGAGGTCCACGCCTGCGTGCGGCCAGCGCCCGGTATGGAACCACTGGCCGGCAAAATCGCGCAGGCCGGGAATGTCGGGGACGTTCGCCGCAGACAGGCAGCCGACCGCGGCGACGAGGTAGGTTGCCGCGTAACGCTCGCCCGAGTCGGTGGCCACGACCCATCGATTGGCGCCCTCGTCGTACTGCGCCGAGACGACGCGGCAGCCGAAGCGCATGTCGCGCCGCAGGTCGAATTTCTCCGCGACGCGGCCGAGGTACTTGAGGATCTCGGGCGGCCCCGGGTAGCGCTCGGTCCACTCCCACTCCTCGTTCAATTCCCTGGAGAAGAAGTAGCGGTAGGCATGGCTTTCGGAATCGCAGCGCGCGCCGGGATACCGGTTCCAGTACCAGGTACCGCCGAGGTCGCCGCCCGCCTCCAGCAGCCGGACGGACAGTCCCAGGCGGTCGCGCAGGCTGTGCAGCTGGTAGAGCCCGGCAAACCCCGCCCCGATGACCAGCGCGTCGATTGCTCCCTCCATGCCACGAGGATATCACCCGGGTTTACAATGGTCGCGTCATGAAAGTCGTCATCACTTACTGCGTCGCCTGAAACTACCTGCCCCGGGCGGTCGGTCTGGCTGCCCAGATCAAGCAGGCGTTGGGAATTGAAGCCGAGCTGAAGAAAGGCGCGAACGGCGTGTTCGACGTCGCCGGCGACGGCAAGCTCGTCTTCTCCAAGCACCGCGAGCAGCGCTACCCCGAGCCCGAAGAGATCATCGAAGCCCTGAAAGCGCAGCAGGGCGCCTAGAGCCCGAGAAACCGCCGCGCGTTGCCGACGAGGAGCTTGCCGCGCGCGTTCGCTCCCAGGCCCTGCAGGTCGCGGATCAGCGCGCCGACGCGCTGCTCGCCGAGCGGAAACGGGTAGTCCGAGCCGAGCATCACGCGCTCCTCGCCCATCACCTCGACCAGCAATCTGAGCGCGCG
>JBDTMD010000294.1:0-3769 GCA_039934435.1 Burkholderiales bacterium | reverse complement strand
GCCGCCCCGGCACGCCCATCGATTGCGCGAGCGCCGAGTAGTCGATCGCCGGCTCGCGGATATCCATGCCGACGAAGCGATCGGTCTTGCGCATCGAGATGAGCCGCTCCTTGAGGATGCGGTAGCCGCGATTGTTGGCGATGACGTAGGTGATCGGGAGCTTCAGGTGCGCCGCGGTCCACAACGCCTGGATGCCGTAGAGCGCCGAGCCGTCGCCGATCATTGCCGCCACCGGCCGGCCCGGGAGCGCGAGGCTGACGCCGATTGCACCCGGCAGACCGAAACCGAGGCCGCCGCTCGCGAGGCCGTAGTAGCTCTTCGCGTCGCGCTGCTCGAGCACCGCGGGCAGCGTGGCGCTCGAGGTCAGCGCCTCTTCCACGACCACGGCGTTCGGCGGCAGGGCTTCGGCGAAGCGCAGCATCAGATAACGCGGGTCGACGGGCTGTTCCTCGGCGACCTCCATCGCGGCGACGCGCGCCTGGTCGCGCTGCGCGCTCCAGTTGCGCGGCGCGAGGGCGGCGAGGCGCCGCTCGGCGGCCGCGCCCGCCTCGGCGCCGAGCATCTGGCGCAGCAGCGGCAGCAGCGCGCGCAACGTCTCCTTCACGTTGGCGCGGATGGCGAGCTCGGTGGGGAAGTTCTTGCCGATCTCCCAGTCGCGCTCGCTCACGTGCACCACGGGCAGGCCGGCGCGCAGCGGCTCGAGCGGGCTGTAGACCGACATGCGCAGCAGGTCCGCGCCCAGGCACACGAGCAGGTCGAACGGCTCGAGCGCCGCGCGCACCGATTTCTGCACGCGCGTGAGCGCGCCGAGGTAGGCGCGGTGCGCGCTCGGATACTGCGCCGCGTAGGGCACGGTCTGCTGGTAGACGCCGGCGCCGATCAGCTCCGCGAGTTCGGTCGCCTCGGCGAAGGCGTCGTGCACCGAGAGCTCCTGCCCGGCGAGGAGCATCGGGTTTTTCGCCGCCAGCAGCCGGCGCGCGAGCTCGGCGAGCGCTTCGTCCGAGGGTCGCGTGCGCGCATCAATGCGCGTCGGCGCGCCCATGTCGATCTCCGCCTGCTGCTCCAGCACGTCGCCGGGCAGCGAGATGAACACCGGCCCGGTGGGCGGCGTCAGCGCGACCTTGGCGGCGCGGCGCACGATGCGCGGCAGGTCCTCGACGCGCGTCGCCTCCACCGCCCACTTCACGAACGGCGTGGCCACCGGCACGAGCGGCGCGTAGAGCAGCGGCTCGGTCAGCCCGTGCCCCTGCTCCTGCTGTCCGGCGGTGAGGATGATCGGCGAGCCCGAGAACTGCGCGTTGTAGAGCGCGCCCATCGCGTTGCCCAATCCGGGCGCGACGTGCACGTTCGCCGCGCTGAGCCGGTTCGAGGCGCGCGCGTAGCCGTCGGCCATCGCCACCACCACCGACTCGTGCAGCCCGAGTACGTAGCGCAGCTGCGGGAAATCGGGCAGCACTTCCATGATCGGCAGCTCGGTGGTGCCCGGGTTGCCGAACAGATGGGTGACGCCTTCCTCGACGAGCAGTCGGAGAAAAGCGCTGCGGCCGTTGATCGTGGTCATCGTGTGCGTATCGTACGGCACCGTCGCGGTGGCCAAACGCATCGAACTGGGGCTAACATGTGCGCGTCATGGCCAAGGCGATCCCCGAAACCACGCCCGACTACGACCGTACTCGCATCATCGAGCGGCCCGACGGCGTCTACTGGCAGGACAAGGACAGCGGCCGCGAGTACGGCCCGTTCAGGACGCTGCTCGAAGCTGTGCAGGACATGGAGATCGGGAGCGACCGCAACCTGGAGTCGGGGGAGACGCTGGAGGAGGCCGAGGAAGAGATCGGCATCTCGGATTTCGTGGATCCGGACACCGGCCTGCCGGCGGAAGACGGCACTCCGCATCTCGAGGATCACTAGCGGCGCGCTGCGCCGGGCGAGTCGGCATGTCGCCGAAGCTGCCCTGGCTCATGCCAGGCCCGCGAGCAGTGCGCGCACCTCGTCCGGATCGTGCAGCGTGTAGCGCGCGGCGCTCGGCTGCGGTGCATCCTGCACGACGATGCCGATGCCGCGGCCGGCGAGCGCTCGGAATGCGTCTTCGTCGGTGAGGTCGTCGCCGACGTACACCGGCAGCGCGTCCTCGAGCCTTAGCGTCTCGATCAGCCAGAGCACCGCACGGCCCTTATCCCATTCGACGTCCGGGCGCAGTTCGAACACCTTCTTGCCGAGCGTCTTGCGCAAACCCGGGTGGCGCGCCGCAGCATCATCCACTGCCTTCTCCACCGCGGGCGCATCGGCCTCGCGAGCGCGGCGGTAGTGCACGGCAAGCGCGTAGCGCTTGCGCTCGAGCTGGACACCGGTAAGGCCCGCGGTATCTCGCGCCACATCGCTCGCGGCGGCCTCGAGCCGCGGCGCCGCGGCGCGCGCGGCTTCGTGCACGCGGCTCACGCCCGGACCGTCGATGTCCATGCCGTGGCCGCCCGCGTAGACTAGCCCTTCCAGGCCGACGCGCGCGCGCACGTCGGCAAGATCGCGCCCGCTGACGATCGCCACCGTGTGCTGTCGCGCGAGCCTGCGCAGCACCGAGCGCATCGCTGCGTCAAGCACGGCGTCCTCCGGTCGCTCGACGATGGGCGTCAGCGTGCCGTCATAGTCGAGAAAGATGGCGAGCCTGCGGCCGCCGGCGGCGGCGCGGATCGATTCGGGTGTTGCGCGGCTCAAGCGGCGATTCCCAACCTGCCGGGATCGCGATGCACACGAAAGAAAATGTCCATGGCGAAGATTACCGCATCGATTTCCTGCGAGCGAACGACGCGTGCAATCAAAGCTTCCGCGTCACGCGCACCAATGCCGGCTTGACCGGGTCGGGGGTCAACTCGAAGTCGAGCGCGTTGGCGAATTTCAGCATGTCCTGGTTGTCGCCCAGCACCAGGCCTGCCATGGTTTCGAACTTGCGCGCCTGCGCGGCGCGGATCAGCGCGTCCACCAGCAGCTGTGCGACGCCGGTGTGGTGCCACTCGTCGGCCACCACGACGCCGAATTCGCAGCTACGGCCATCGGCGTTGGCGACGTAGCGCGCCTCGCCGACCAGCTCGCCGCCTTCGCTTTCGCAGACGAAAGCCATGTGGCGATCGTAGTCGATGTGCGTGAAGAAATGCACCAGCCGGTCGCTCAGCGGCTGCACCAGGTTCAGGAACCTGCGGCGGCGGCTTGCGTCCGACAGCTGCTCTAGAAAGCGCTTTTCGGCACCCTCGTCCGCGGCGCGAATCGGGCGGATCGTGACCGAGCGGCCGTCGGCGAGCTTGCGCCTGCGCGCGAGGTGCAGGGGAAATTCGGCCATGCGCCATTTTCACGGCTCGCAGCCGGGCCGGGTTGATACATATCAAGCGACACGGGCGAATCCCGCTATGCTCGGCCGAGCATGAGCCCGCCGGCGCTAAAGGTTTCCTGGCACGCGCAGAGCGCGCAGGACGCGCTGCGCGCGCTCGACGCGGTCGCGCGCGGCCTCGCGCCCGAGGAGGCGGCGCGTCGCCGCAAGACGCACGGGCCGAATTCGCTGCCGCGGGCACAGGGCCGGCACCCGGTGCTGCGCTTTCTCGCGCATTTCAACAATGCGCTGATCTATTTCCTGCTTGCCGCGGCGCTGGCGGCGGCGGTGCTCGCGCATTTCGTCGACGCCGCGGTGATCGTCGCCGTGGTGGTGGTGAACGCCGTCATCGGCTTCGTGCAGGAGGGCAAGGCGGAAAACGCGCTGGCGGCGATGCACCGCATGATCTCG
>JBDTMD010000293.1:0-3770 GCA_039934435.1 Burkholderiales bacterium | reverse complement strand
GCACGCCGGCGTCGACGAAGCACTGCATCAGCGCGGCCGGCGAGGCCGGGGTCTCCTCCGGCGCCGTGCACAGGAACGAGCAGCCGGTGGTGAGCGCGGCGGCCAGCTTGCGCACGATCTGGTTGATCGGGAAGTTCCACGGCGTGAAGGCGGCGACCGGGCCGACGGGATCCTTGATCACCATCTGGCGGATCGAGACGTTCACGCGCGAAGGCACGATGCGCCCATAAACGCGGAAACCTTCCTCGGCGAACCACTCGATGATGTCGCCGGCCGCCATCGTCTCGGCCTTCGCTTCCGCGAGCGGCTTGCCCTGCTCCTGCGTCAGGAGCGGCGCGATCTCGCCCGCGCGCTCGCGCATCAGCGCGGCGGCCTTGCGCATGATCTTGCTGCGCTCGCCGGGCACCATATCGCGCCAGACTTCGAATCCTCTCTTGGCCGCCGCGAGCGCGAGGTCCAGGTCGGGCCGGCCGGCGTGCGCGACGCGCCCGATCTCCTTGCCGGTCGCGGGGTTCACCACCGGCAGCGTTTTCCCTTCCGCGGGCTGCTGCCATTTGCCGTCGATGAAGAGTTGCGTGTCGATGTATCCCATGGCGGTCCTCGATTCGTGGTGGATCTGGAGAACGCGATATTACTCCGCGCCCCAGCGCGCGGCGCGCTTCTCCACGAACGACGCCAGCCCCTCGGTCGCCTCGGCGCTGCGGCGCTTGGCCGCGTGTTGCGCAACCAGCCGCCCGGGCGCACTGTCATCGACTGAACCCCAGGCGAATTCCATCGCCGCCGCCTTGGTCTGCGCACCAGAGCACGGTGCAGAAGATCCGGGCGGACCGGTGCGTGGTCTGCCATGGCGCGGCCGCACCGACCCTCGCAGAGCTTGATAGTCCCTTCATCGCAGCTCTTCGAGAACGCCCTCGCGACTCGCCGGGTGTCCGGCACCGCACATAACAATTTGTTTTCGCCGGTATCCCTATACTTCGTTGCCCCGCATTGGCTGCCTCCGCGGCCAATTGAGTGACGTAGCTGCAAGTAACGGCGGGATCGTGGAGTGGAGCACATGGGATACGCGGCACCGGCGCGCAGTCCGAACCGACTACTGGCTGTACTTTCCCCAGCCGATTTCGCGCGTGTGCGCAAGCACATGCAACCGGTTTCCCTTTCCCTGGGGCAGGTGCTGCATGAACCCGGCACGCGGATTCGGCACGTGTACTTTCCCTACAGCAGCGTCATTTCCCTGCTGAGCCTCGTGAGCCCGAACAAGGGGGCCGAAGTGGGCATGGTGGGCAACGAAGGCATCGCAGGTGCATCCGCGGCGTTCGGGCCCAACATCGCTCACCTTCGTTCCCTGGTGCAGGGCGCGGGGACAGCGATGCGCATGTCCGCACCCTGCTTGCGCGAGGAATGCAACACCAACGCTTCCTTCAATCGCGCACTGCTCCGCTTCAGCTACGTGCTGTTGGTCCAGGCCGCGCAGACCGCAGCATGCAATCGCTTCCACAAGATACCGGCGCGACTGGCACGCTGGCTGCTCGTGACGCGTGACCGCCTGCATTCCGACGATTTCGCCCTCACGCACCAACTGATGTCCGTGATGCTGGGGGTGCGAAGAGTGGGTGTCACGGTTGCAGCGGGCGCCCTGGAGAAACAGGGTCTGATCGCCTACAGCCGCGGGAGAATGCAGATCGTCAAACCCAAGGCTCTCGAGCGCGCGGCCTGCGAATGCTACAAGATTGTCAGGTCCGCTTACCGCAAGGGGTAGCGTGACGTAGAGGCGCGCGCGGAGAAATGGGTGGCGCAAGCGGCGCGCAGCGAGCGCTGCGTGCTGATGTGCGCCGAAGCCGTTCCCTGGCGCTGTCACCGCTCGATGATCGGCGACGCGCTTCTGGTCCGGGGTGTTCGCGTCGGGGACATCGTCGCCGCGAAGGGGCGCAGACCGCATGTGCTTACCTCGTTCGCCCGGGTCGACGGCACGCAAATCACCTAACCGCCGCCACGAGGCGCGGCTTTCGAACCGGCGTCGAGGGGATTAGACTGACTGCCGACCATGGCGCCAATGCAACCGCGAACCGCCCGGCCGACGTTTTTGAACTTTGCGCGCATCCGCTTTCCGGTCGGCGCCGTGGCTTCGATCGGCCACCGGGTCTCGGGCGTCCTGCTCGCATGCGCACTGCCGTTTGCAGTCCTGCTGCTTGAGCGCTCGCTGCGCAGCGAGGCGGCGTTTGCCGCCTTGCTCGAAGGATTCCGCTCGCCCGCGGGCCGCGCCGGGCTGGTGATCCTCGCGTGGGCGTGCGCCCATCACCTGTTTGCCGGGATCCGGCACTTGCTCATGGACATCGGCGTGGGCTCGACGCTGAGCGCGGGGCGCCGCAGCGCCTACGCCGCACTCGCCGCGGCGCTCGCGGTTGCTGCGACGGTCGCCGGCATGGCGCTCGCCGCATGAGGTTGTTTTCGGGGCAGCGGGCGTTCGTCCTGCAGCGGCTGAGCGCGCTCGTGCTGCTGGCCTATCTCGCCGGCGGGGCGCTGTGGCTCGCCTTCGGGCCCGCGCCCACATTCAGCCGCTGGCAGGCATGGAGCGCGCAGCCCCTCGCCGCCGCCGCTCTGCTGGTGCTCGCGGCTGCGGTGCTGGCGCACGCTTGGGTGGGCGTGCGTGACGTGATGCTCGATTACCTGCGTCCCCTCGCGCTGCGGCTCGCGGCGCTGGGCGCCGTCG
This sequence comes from Burkholderiales bacterium, assembly GCA_039934435.1. Taxonomy (GTDB): domain Bacteria; phylum Pseudomonadota; class Gammaproteobacteria; order Burkholderiales; family SG8-39; genus JAABQT01. The sequence continues at coordinate 1,063 of JBDTMD010000293.1, read as the reverse complement.
CCACGGTGCTGGCGGGACTCGCCGCCTGGACGGCGCTGATCCTGTTCTCGCACGTGCTGGCATTCGCCTAGGAGGCCCGATGCGCTTTCGCGTTTTCCGCTTCGACCCCGAGCGCGATGCCCGGCCGCGGCTGCAGGACTACGACGTGCGGCTCAAGCCTTCGGACCGCATGGTGCTCGACGCGCTGGTGCGCCTGAAGGAGCAGGACGACTCGATCAGCTTCCGGCGCTCCTGCCGCGAGGGCGTCTGCGGATCGGACGCGATGAACATCAACGGATTGAACGCCCTGGCCTGCATCACGCCGCTCAAAGACCTGCCGGAACCGGTGACGCTCTATCCCCTGCCCGCCTTTCCGGTGATCCGCGACCTGATCGTGGACATGACGCAGTTCTTCGCGCACTACCACGCGATCAAGCCCTACCTCGTGAACGACGAGGCACCGCCCGAGCGCGAGCGGCTGCAGTCGCCGCAGGAGCACGAGAAGCTGAACGGCCTGTATGAATGCATCCTGTGCGCCTGCTGCAGCAGCTTCTGCCCCTCGCAATGGTGGAATCCGGAGAAGTTCCTCGGTCCCGCGGCGCTGCTGCAGGCCGAACGCTTCATCGTCGACAGCCGCGACCGCGCGACCGGCGCGCGGATCGAGTTCCTGGATGACGTGTACAAGCTCTACCGCTGCCGCAGCATCATGAACTGCACCGAGGTCTGTCCGAAGAAACTGAACCCCGCCGGGGCCATCGAGCGCATCAAGGTCGCGCTGCTGCGCAAATCGGCGTAAGAGAGTGGCCCAGCGTGTACTGACGGGAATCACGACCTCCGGCACGCCCCACCTGGGCAACTATGCCGGCGCCATCCGCCCGGCGATCGCGGCGAGCCGGCAGGCCGGTGTCGAGAGCTTCTACTTCCTCGCCGACTACCACGCGCTGATCGACAGCGCCGATGCGGGGCGCGTGCAGCGCTCGACGCTGGAAATCGCCGCCAGCTGGCTGGCCGCCGGGCTGGACTCCGACAGGGTGTGGTTCTATCGCCAATCGGACATCCCGGAGGTGCTCGAGCTCGCCTGGCT
>JBDTMD010000292.1:0-3783 GCA_039934435.1 Burkholderiales bacterium | reverse complement strand
CGCAGTGACCAGGCCGCCTGCCGAGCCACCGACGTACACGCCGGTCATTGCCGAGAGCCCCTGCAGCGGGTCGAGGCCGTAGGTGAAAGGCAGCACCACGATGACGGTCATGGTGATGGTCACGCCCGGAAGCGCACCGCCGACGATGCCGGCCAGCGTGCCGAGGGCGAGCGGCACCAGGTATTTCACCTGGATCAAGCTCACCAGCGCCGTGCCGAGAAGATCGAACACGGGCTAGAAATCCGTCCAGCGCCCACGCGGCAGCAGCACCAGCAGGTAGTGCTCGAATACGTAATAGATGACGACGCTGCCAACAACCGCGATCAGCGCCACCCTGCCCCAGCCGCGCGCACCGCGCGGGGGATTAAGCATCACGTTGCTTGCTGCAAGGTAGATCAGGGTGGCGATGCGAAAACCCAGATAGGGCAGTGCGCCGCAATACACGCCAAAGACGACAAACATCAGCGCCACCAGGCGGTAGTTGCGCCGCGCCTGCGGCTGCGGCCGCGGCTGCGCGAGCTTCCTGTGCGCGCGCCAATCGGTCGCAACCAGCAGCAGCGCGAAAACCGCAGTCACGCCGAGGACGATGCGTGGATAGAATCCCGGCCCGACGGGCACCATCGGGTTACCCTTCAGGCCCAGGGTGAGCCAGAAAAGCACGAGGCTCGCGGCAAGCACCGCGAGCCCCGCCCAACCGTCTCGGCTCAACACGCTGCGCGTGTTAGTGGGGTGGCTAGCGCTTCGACAGGCCCAGCTCCTTGGCCAGGTCCCGGTTCAGATCGTCGTTGCCGCGCAGCCACTTTGCGTACTCCTGCCGACCCATGTAGCGCACGTCGGTGGCCTGCTTCTTCATCGATTCGGCGAACGCGGGTTCCTTCACCGTTGCGGCGCACGCCGCCTCCAGCTTTGCCAGCACGGCGTCCGGAGTGCCCTTGGGAGCCATGAGGCCACGGTTGACGTCGTACACCACGTCCACGCCGAGCTCCTTCAGCGTCGGCACGTTGGGCATCTCGGCGTTGCGCTTCTCGGTCGCGATGGCGATGAACTTGAGCTGGCCGGCCTCCACCTTCCCCTTTTGCGTGAGGTTGGAGTCGGTGAGGTCGATGTGGCCGCCGAGGATCGCATTCATGCGCGGCGCGAGGCCCTCGTAGGATACATACTTGAACTTGATGCCCGCGGCTTTCTCGATCAGCGCCGGGAAGAAATGGCTGGTCGAACCAAGCGTCGCGCCGACCGTGATCTCGCCGGGCCGCGCCTTCGCGTCCGCCAGCAGCGATTTCCAGTCGTTCCAGGGCGTCTTCGGGCTGGCGGTCAGCACCGAGGGCGTGGACGTCACCAGGCAGATCGGCTCAAAATCGGAGTACTTCACGTCCGCCACGCCGGTGTAGTACGTGGAGTGGATGTAGTCGTGCCCGGCGGCGAGTCCTTGGCCTCCTTCGCGCCCTTGGTGCCGGAGGCGCCGCCGACGTTGGCGATGACCACGGGCTGGCCGATGTGCTTTTCCATCAACGGCGCGAACGGCCGGAAGATATTGTCGGTGTCTCCGCCCGCGGCCCAGGGCACGATCAGCTTGATCGGCCGGTCGGGATACTGTGCGGCGGCACAGACAGGCAGCAAGGCTAGGGCGAAAACTACGGCAAGCTTGTTCATCAGTAATTCCTCCTCCAAGGAACGGCGATAATAAGTCATGTTCCAGGGAAAGTGGTACGACGACGTAACGGTGGGCGAGCGCTTCGGCACCAGCCTCACCGTGACCGAGGCCCACCTGGTGCTTGGCTCGGGCCTCTTCGGCGACTTCAACCCCTTGCACGTGAACGAGGAATTCGCAAAGCGCTCGAAGTTCGGCACGCGCATCCTGCACGGGCCGTTCACCAGCGCCCTGGTGTCGGCGCCGGTGGGCATGTACTTCGCCGGCACCGCCCTCGCCTACCTCGAGCACAGTTGCCGCTTCAGGGCGCCAGTCCGGCCCGGCGACACGCTGACTTCGGACTGGACCATCGCCGAGAAGCTCGACAAGCCGAAGCACAAAGGCGGGATCGTAGTGATGACCTGCGTGTGCAAGAACCAGAACGGCGAGGTGGCCGTCGAGGCCGAGGGGAAGCTTTTGGTGGCGAACCGGCCTAAAGCCTGAACTGTTCGACCCAGCGCCGGTCGATGCGGTCCTTCCAGCGCCACACCCACGCGCCTTCCCAGCTCACGCCGCCCCAGTCAGCGATCGCGTAGCGCTCGCCGCAGCTGATCAGCGCGAGCGCGCGCCGCTGCGGCGCGTAGCTTTGATCCAACCCGGACAGATTTGCCGTCAGCACGGATCCATGGCGCACGGCGAATACGCCCGATTTCGCGTGCGGCGTTGCGCGCAGCGTGGCGCAGTCGCCCGCCGCGAACACCTCCGGGTGCGACACGCTACGCAGCCGCGCGTCCACCAGCACGAAGCCGCGCTCGTCGGTCGCGAGGCCGCTTTGCGCGAGCCACGGCAGCGCCGCAGCGCCCCCGGTCCAGATGACGAGGTCGTGGTCCTTGCGCATGCCCGCCGTGAACGCGACGCCCGCGCGCAGCTCGACGCCGTGGCGCGCGAGCTGGCGCGCGATGCGCCGCGCGAGTCCGGCCCGGAACATCGGCCGGTCCGAGTAGAGCGTCGCGCGCGCATTCGTGCGGTGCGCCACCGCCATCGCCAGTTCGACGCCGGCGGCGCCGCCGCCGACCACGGCCAGCGCCCGCACGCTGTCCTTGGCCTCGAGCCACTGCTCCATGAAGGTCTCGAACGGCTTGGCCGCGAGCGCGTACTCCGGCGCCGCGGCCTGCGAGCCGACGTCGAGCGAAGCGATGTCGTATTCGAGCTCCGCGCCATCCTCCAGCCGCACGCGCCGATTCGCGGCATCGAGCGCGGCGACGCGCCCAAGCACCAGCTTCACGCCCGCGCGCGCGGCAAGCTTCGCGACGTCGATGCGGATTTCGTCCAGCGTGTAGTGCCCGGCGATGAAGCCCGGCAGCATCCCAGAATAGACGTGGTGCGGATAAGGCGTGACCAGCGTCACTGCGCCCGGCAGCCCCGCGCGCAGCACCCAGGCATGCGCGTGCCCGCCGCCGATGAGCAGGACGCGCTTCACCTGCGCGTTTCTTCACGCTTGCGCAATTCCTTCCTCTGCACCTTGCCGGTGGTGGTCATCGGCAGCGCGTCGATGAACTCGATTTCCTTCGGATACTCGTATGGCGCGAGGCGCCCGCGCACGTGCTTCTGGATGTCCTCCTCCAGCGCCTTGGAGGGCTTGTGCCCCGGCTGCAGGACGATGAACGCCTTGACCACGGCGCCGCGCGCCGCGTCGGGCTTGCCGATGACCGCGGCGTTGGCGACCGCCGGGTGCTTGACGAGGCAGTTCTCGATCTCGGCCGGGCCGATGCGGTAGCCCGAGCTCTTGATGACATCGTCCGAGCGGCCCTGGTACCAGAGGTAGCCGTCCTCGTCCATCTTCGCCTGGTCGCCGGTGCAGCCCCAGTCGCCGACGTACTTCTCTTTCGTCGCCTGCGGGTTTTTCCAGTACTCGAGGAAGTGCACCGGGTCGCGCTCGCCGTGGCAGAAGCGGTGCACCACCACTTCGCCCAGTTCGCCGCGCGGCAGCTCGTTGCCCGCGGCGTCGATCACCGCCACACGATGTCCGGGATAGGGCCGGCCGATCGAGCCGGGCTTGACCGGCCAGGCCGCCTGGCAGTTGCCGACTACGTAGTTGATCTCGGTCTGGCCGAACATCTCGTTGATGGTGACGCCCAGCTGCTCGCGCGCCCACT
>JBDTMD010000291.1:0-3788 GCA_039934435.1 Burkholderiales bacterium | reverse complement strand
GAGTGGATCACCGGGTTTGCGGATCTCATCGATTGGCTGGAGGCCGCCGAGGCATTTGAGGGCACGCAGGCGGCGCGGCTGCGCGCGGAGGGCGCAAGGTCGCCCGAAGCCGCGCAGGCGCTGTGGCGTCGCGCACTCCGGTTTCGCGAGGCGCTCGGCAGCGTCTTCCTCGCGAAAACCGAGCGTCGCAGCGCGGCCCAGGCAGACTTGGCGACGATCCACGCCGAATACGCGCGCACGGCGTCCTTCGGCCGGCTTGCACCAACTGCGGAGGGGTATGAGTGGGGCGTCGACGCGAACGCCGCGGCGCTCGACGCCGCCCTGCGGCCGCTGGCCAGCTCGGCGCTCGAGCTGCTCACCTCGAGCCGGCTCGCGCGGCTGCGCCGCTGCGGAAATGAGACTTGCTACTGGCTGTTCCTGGACGAAACCAGGAACGGCAGCCGCCGCTGGTGCGAGATGGCGAGCTGCGGCAACCTCATGAAGGTGCGCCGGCACCGCGCAAAGCAGCAGCGCAACGCGTAAGCCAGTCGCCGCGATCGTGCCTCAGGCGGCGTGGCTCAAACGGATCGCCCACGCGCGCGCCAAGGCGCCAGCCCCATCCGTACCCTGCACCGTGCGGAAAATCTGTACCGCCTTCTGATTCTCGCCGGCGAGATGATAGGCGTAGGCAAGTTGCAGCCGGGCATGGTCCGGACGCTTTGAACCGATTCCCTGCCGCAACGCTTTCTCCATCATCTGCAGTCCTTGTGCTGACCTGTTGTGCAGCACCAGATTGAAGCCCTCGTTGAATACGGCTATCGCATCCTTTGCTGCCGCGGCATCGGCGTCCAAGCCCTTGCGGTCCTCGGCGACACCCTTTGCCGCCATCGCCTTGAGACGCCTGTGCCGCTCGGCTTCGGGACCGGTACCCAGGAGGCCGGCGGCGTAGCCTTTGTCGATGATGCCCGCGGCCTCTACCGGGAAGCCGTCGATGAGGGCGAGCTGCGCCGCCTCCAGGTACTCGTTGCCGGAACGCATGGTGCCGGTTTCTATTTTGAGACGCGCGACGTCCAGGGCGAGACGCTCCGAGAAACCGGGCCGCGTCGTAATGCCATAGATCAGATTCAGCCAGTAGTCGCGCTTGGGGTGGTAATTGAGCAGCTTCTCCAGGGTCTTGGCGTAGCCGGCCGTGTCGCGCTGCTGCAGGTAAGCGTTCGCCAAGAGCTGCAGTTCCTCTTCCGCGGGCGCCTTGCCCGCCGCTTCCTCGGCTTCGACATCAGCCGCTATTTCCTTCGCCGCGGCGGCAAAGTTGTTGCCAAGGAACAATGCCTGCACGTAGATCGTGCGCACCGACTTGTCGGTGCCGCCCTGCCGGAAGTAACGCGCCGCTGTCTCGACGGCCTTGGCGTAGTCCTTAGCCAGATAGAACTGTCCGGCGGCCGCGGCGAGAAACTGTCGCCTTTCCGCTTCCGGAGCGGCGCCAGCGCCTGCCACGGATTCGAAAGCGCTCGCCGCCACACCAGGTTCGCCCGCGGACGCGGCGGCCTGGGCGAACAAGCGCGTGGCCAGATAACTCTCGTAAGGCGTCTTATTAGGCACCGCTTGCGCTTCGCGCGCCTTGGCGAGTGCCTCCTTGCCCTTCTTGTTTTTCAGCAGCTCGACCACCGCCTGCAGGGGTTTGCCGATTTCGGGACGAACCGTCTGACCCTCTTGCGACAGCGCGCCCGAGACGGGAATTGCCGCCGCCAATAGGCCGAATGCCAAGAAAAGATGATGCAGGCGCACGCGACGTGGCGATCAGCGGATGAACTGCTCGTTGCCGATCAAACCGATCTTTGTCAGGCCCAACCGTTGCGCAGAGGCCATCAACATCGCTACGCTCCCGTACTTGACGAGCTTGTTCGGCCGCAGGTGCAATTCGGGCTGTGGCGCCATGGCGGCCGCGCCGCGCAGGCGCGCCTCCAAATCGGCGCGATCGCGCAGCACCTCCCCGTTCCAGATCATGGTGCCGTCGAAATCGACTTCGACGGTCACCACCTGCGGCTGAACGACTGGCGGCGGCGGCGTGCCGACCGGCATGTTGAGCTTGACGGCGTGCGTCTGGATCGGAATGGTGATGATGAGCATGATGAGCAGCACGAGCATTACGTCGATGAGGGGCGTGGTATTGATGTCCACCATGACGTCCGGCTCTCGCCCGTCGCTTGCGCCGAGATTGAACGCCATGGCTCGCTTATCCCTCGCGCCGAGCTTGTCTCGTCGGCGGTTCCGTAATGAAGCCGATCTTGAGAATGCTGGCGCGCTGACACGCATACACGACCCTGCCGACGAACTCGTAGCGCCCGTCCTTGTCGCCCCGGATGTGGATCTCCGGCTGGGGAATCTTCACCGCGACTTCTTTCAACTGGGCAAGCAGCCTGCGCTCGTCGATTGGCTGATTGTTCCAAAACACGCCGCCGTCCTTGTCGACGGCGATGACGATGTTCTCGGGCCGGGTCTGCGTCGGCAGATTTCTTTCCTTCGGCAGTTGCACCGGAACCGACCGGATGACCACCGGAATGGTGATCAGGAAGATGATCAGCAGCACCAGCATCACGTCGACGAGGGGCGTGGTGTTGATGTCGGAGACGAAATCGTCGTCCCCTTCGACGTTGCCGAGGTTCATCGCCATCGTCAGCCCCCCTTGCGCGCGCCCGGGCCGAGCAGCGTCATTTGAACGCCGCCGCCGAAATGGCGCACGAGTTCCATCGCCACCTTGTTGCGACGGACCAGCCAGTTGTAGCCAAGCACCGCGGGTACGGCAACCGCCAGGCCGAGCGCGGTCATGATCAGGGCCTCGCCCACCGGCCCCGCCACCTTGTCGATCGAGGCCTGGCCGGCAATGCCGATCGCGGTCAAGGCATGGTAGATGCCCCACACCGTCCCGAACAGGCCAACAAAGGGCGCGGTCGAGCCCACCGTGGCCAGAAAGGCGAGCCCGCGTTGCAGCCGGTTGGCCACAACGTCCATCGCCCGCTGCAGGGTCATGCCGACCCAGGTATTGATATCGAGGCGCTGCCCGGGCGCGTCGCCGTGATGCTCTGCCGCGTGCGCGCCCTTCTCGGCGATGAAGTGAAACGCGCCGTCCGCGCGCAGGGCGGCGATGCCGTCCTTCAGCGTCTTGGCTTTCCAGAACTTCTCGTCCGCTTCCCGCGCGTCCTTCATCACGCGCGCCTGCTCGAACAGCTTCACCACCCCGATGTACCAGGAGCCGATCGACATGATCATGAGGACGATCAGGGTTCCCTTCGCCACGAAATCGCCCTGCTTCCACAGCGCTTCGAAGCCATACGGGTTCTCGATGATTTCGACCGGCGCGGCCGCGGGCGGCGGCGCCGGCTTGAACTCCGCGGCCTGCGGTGCCGGCTTGACTTCCGCGGCGGGCGGCGCGTTCTGAGGGGCCTGCGCCAAAGCAAGCATGGACAGCATCGCGAGCGCGACTCCGAACAGAAGCCTCGCGTCCAACCATCGATGGTTCATGTTTCTCCTATCCGATTCACTCTAGTTTCCAATCGTACTGGATGCGCGCCCACGCCCGCTCGGCTCTGCCGTCGACGGTCGCCGGCCTGAATTTGCACAATGCGAGACCGGCCCTAGCGGCTTCGTCGAGGCGCCGGTGGCCCGAAGAGCGCTCCACCTTGCTTTCCAGCACCTTGCCGTCGAAGTCGATGAGGAAATTCAAGGTCACCACGCCGGTCTCGTTGGCGCGTATCGATGCCGGCGGGTACGAAGGCTTTGCACAGGCTCTCGCGTCCACCACGGCCGGCGTC
>JBDTMD010000290.1:0-3790 GCA_039934435.1 Burkholderiales bacterium | reverse complement strand
GGACGGCTATCTCGTCGCCAATCGCGTCGAAGGCGGCAAGCGTCCGCGCAGTTCCATGGCGCCGACGCTGGTGTTCGGGCGCGACGGGCGACTGAAAATGGCGCTCGGCTCGCCCGGCGGCCTGATGATCATCAACTTCGTGGCGAAGACCCTGGTCGGCGTGCTCGACTGGGGCATGGACGTCCAGGAAGCGATTTCGGCGCCGAACTTCGGCAGCACCAACGGCCCGACGTACCTGGAGCGCGGCACGCCGTATGAGGACCTCGACGGCGCGCTCGCCGCGCGCGGCCATGTGCTCAACTTCGCGCGCCTCACCAGCGGCCTGCACGGCATCGAGCGCGTGCCGGACGGCTGGCGCGGCGGCGCCGATCCGCGTCGCGAGGGCGTCGCGGCCGGGGATTGAGCGGGCGGGAGAAGGGAAGAAAAATCCCCCGGCGCACGCGTCGCGCGCCGGGGGGAGATCGGGGATCGAAACCGGGAGGAGGAGTCCGGCTGTCCCCTCCGGCGCTCATGCGCCGGTACTACGCCTGGAACGCCTGCATTTTTTCGCAGATCGACCGCAGCGGCGAGGAACTATGCAACGCGAAGGCTTGGGCCTGAAGGTTTCTTGCCGATGCCCACCTTTCCTTTAAGACTTGAATCAACCCACTTTAAGCAATTCGTAAGCATTGCGTGATCCTTAGGTCATCAGCCTTCTCCCATCATGGTGGCAAGGACGGCAAGCGCCGTCCGCGCACCAGGAAAGGAGGAAAGCCGATGCTTACGCCACGCGAGATCGACGTGCTGCGCCTGCTGGCGCTGGGCTGCAGCTACGCCGAGGCCGCCGCGCAGCTGGGGGTGAGCCCCAATACCGTGACCAGCCACGTTAAGAACACTTACCGCAAGCTCGAAGTGCACACGGCCGCGGCCGCGGTCATGCGCGCGGTGGAGCTGCACCTGCTGGGGCAGTGGTAAGGATTGATGCGTCGCAGCACGGCTGTAAGCGATAAGTGATCGCACCGCTCCGGGCGCGGCGCAGAATTCCGCCTATCGCCATGCCCACCGCTACCCAACGCAGGCGCACGCCTCTGGGCAAGACCACCCGGCCGCTGCTGTCGGAAATTCTGCCGCGCGAGCGCGTCTTCGCGCTGCTCGAAGGCGCGAGCGAAGCGCCGGTGACCTGGGTCTCGGGCCCGCCGGGCAGCGGCAAGACCACGGCGGTGGCGAGCTGGCTCGATCACGCGCCGCGGCGCTGCCTGTGGTACCAGATCGACGAAAGCGACGCCGATCCGGCGACGTTCTTCTATTACCTAGGCCTCGCGGTCGCCGATCTCGAAGGCGAAGAGCGGCCCTCGCTGCCGCTGCTCACGCCCGAATACCACGCCGGGCTGCAGACGTTCACTCGCCGCTACGCGCAGGAGCTCTATGCGCGCCTCAAGCCGCCCTTCGCCATCGTCTTCGACGGCTACCACGAGGTGCCGGCATCCTCGCCGCTGCACGAGGCGATGCGCGAGGCGCTGCGCGATCTGCCGCCGGGCGGCCGCGCGCTGGTGGTGAGCCGCACCGACCCGCCGGCGACGCTGGCGCGGCTGCGCGCCAACCGCCAGCTGGTGCATGTGGGGTGGGAGGAGTTGCGACTGACGCGCGAGGAGACCGCTTCGATCGCCGCGCAGCGGCGCCCGGAGCTGCCGCCGGAGGCGCTCGATGCGCTGTACGGCAAAACCCAGGGCTGGGCGGCGGGGCTGGTGCTGCTGCTGCAGCAGGCGCGCATGGGCGTGCCGATCGCCGAAGCGCCGGACCTGGCCACGCGCCAGCTGGTGTTCGATTACCTGGCGGGCGAAATCCTGCAGAAGTCCGACGCGCGCACGCAGGAATTCCTGTTGCAGACCGCGCACCTCGCGCAGATGACTCCGGCATTGGCCCAGGAGTTGAGCGGCGACGCCAGCGCCGGCGAGACGCTCGCCCGCCTGCATCGCGACAATTACTTCGTCGCGCTGCGCGAAGCCGACGCCGAGCCGGTATACCAATACCACCCGATGTTCCGCGAGTTCCTGCTGGCGCGCGCGCAGGAGGCGATGCCCAAGGAACGGCGCCGCAAGCTGCGCCGGGATGCCGCGGCGCTGATGGAGCAGGCCGGGCAGATCGAAGAGGCCGTGGTGCTGACGCGCGACAGCCACGACTGGGACGCGATGGCGCGCCTCATCGAGCGGCACGCGGGCGCCATGTTCGGGCAAGGACGCGCCGAGACGCTGGTGCACTGGGTCGACGAGTTGCCGCCCGAAATCCAGCACGCGCACCCCTGGACCGTTTACTGGGCGGCCGCCTGCCAGGCGCAGCGCGCGCCGCGCGAGGGGCGCCTGGGATTCGAGCGCGCCTACGAGCTGTTCCGCACGCAAGCCGCCCCCGACCAGACCGGCATGGTGCTCGCCTGCTCCGGGGCAATGGACGCCATCCTCTACGAGCTGGACGATTTTTCGCTGCTCGATCGCTGGATCGCGGTGCTCGACGAGATGACGCGCGCCGGCGCGCGCCTGCCGACGCGCGAGGCCGAGGCGCGTGTCGCCTGCAGCATGTTTATTTCGCTCACGCTGCGCCAGCCGCAACGCCGCGACATCGAGCAATGGATAGAGCGCGCCATCGCCGCCTCGCAACAGGTGCCGGATCCGAACCTGAAGATGTTCGTCGGCCTGCTCGCCGCATTGACGCTGATGTGGACTGGCGTGTACGTGCGCGCCCAAGGCCTGATCGAGGCCATGCGGCGGCCGGCCGCCGCGCCGGGCGTGTCGCCGTTTTCGCTGCTGACGCTGAAAAACGTGGAAACGATGTATCACATGCTGGCCGCGGAGCGCGAGCCGTGCCTCGCCGCGATGCGCGAAGGCCTGGAGATCGCGCGCGTCACCGGCATTCATACCTGGAGCGTCCAGCTGCTCGTCAATGGTTATGGCGGCGCCCTGGGTGGGCAGGACCTGGAAACGGCGGCGCAGATTGCACGCCAGCTGGAGGCGCAGGCGGGCGGCGCCGGCCGCTTCAATTTGTGCCTGTACCAACACTTCCAGGCCTGGGAGGCGATGCTGCGCAAGGACCTGATGCGTGCGCTGCAGCACGAGAAGATCGCGTTGCGCATGGCGATCGAAGTCGGCTGCCCCTACTTCGAGGTGCTGACGCGCCTGGCGCTGGCGCAGGTGCTGGCCGACTGCGGCGACGAGCACAAGTGCGTCTCGCACCTCACGCAGATGCGCGCCATCGCGCGCGATATTGACAGCCGCCATCTGGAATACACCTGCCTGCTCGGCTTCGCCGGCATTGCGCTCGAGCACGGCCGCCAGCGCCCGGGACTGAATGCGCTGCGGCGCGGCTTCGCGCTCGGGCGCGAGCACGGCTACCAGCATTTCCTCTGGTGGCGGCCGGCGGCCATCGCGCGCTTGTGCGAGCAAGCGCTCGGCGCGGGCGTGGAGGCCGAATACGCAAAGAGCCTGGTCAAGCGCCGCGCGCTCGCGCCCGAGCGCCCGCCGCTCGACGTGCCGGATTGGCCCTGGCACTTTCGCGTGCGCACGCTCGGCGGCTTTCGGCTGTTGCGCCATGGCGAGGCACTCGCCGTCGCCGGCGGCAAGGCGCAGCGCCGGCCCCTCGAGCTGCTCAAGGTGCTGATCGCGCTCGGCGGCGAGCGCGTGGCCGAAGAGCTGATCACCGACGCCATGTGGCCGCGCATCGACGGCGACTCGGCGCACCGCTCGTTCACCAGCACGCTGCACCGGCTACGCAAGCTCCTCGGCGAAGACCGCGCGGTGCAACTGCACGAAGGCAAGCTGAC
>JBDTMD010000289.1:0-3804 GCA_039934435.1 Burkholderiales bacterium | reverse complement strand
GCGTGCGACGAGGCCGGCGCGCCGGTCAGGCCCGAACGCCACGCCCCCAAGCCGGCGCTGCCGCAGGTGCTGCTGCACCGGCGTGCGGATGGCCGCTTCATGAGCTTTTTCGGCGACCTGCACCCGTCGTACTTCGGCAATGTGGTGAAGGCGATGGGCGGCGCCAAGCAGGGCTACCCGGTGGTGAGCCGGGTCCTTGCGCGGCGCGCTCCGGCTTCATCGCTCGATGACGGCGAGTTCCTGGGCAGACTCAACCGCGACCTGCGGTCGGTGGTGCACGAGGTGCGCCGCCTCACGCCCTCGATCATCGAAGTGGTGCTGCGCGCGCCGATCGCGGCGCGGCGCTTCCGGCCCGGACAGTTCTACCGCATGCAGAACTTCGAGTCGCTGGCGCTGCGCGTGCCGGGCACCACCCTGGCGATGGAAGGCCTGGCGCTCACCGGCGCCTGGGTGGACCAGGCCAAGGGGCTGATTTCGGTCATCGCGCTGGAAATGGGCGGCTCGGCCGACCTGCTTGCCTACCTGCATCCCGGCGAACCGGTGGTCCTGATGGGCCCGACCGGCACGCCGACCGAGATTCCGCGCGGCGAGACCGTGGTGCTGGCGGGCGGCGGCCTCGGCAACGCGGTGCTGTTCTCGATCGGCCGCGCGCTGCGCGCAGCGGGTTCGAAGGTCGTCTACTTCGCGGGCTACAAGCACCTCGGCGATCGCTACCGCATCGAAGACATCGAAGCGGCGTCGGATGTCGTGGTGTGGTGCTGTGACGAGGCGCCCGGGTTTGCTGCAAGCAGGAAACAGGATCGAGCCTTCGTCGGCAATATCGTCAAGGCGATGGGCGCCTACGCTTCAGGCGACCTCGGCGATCAGCCCATTCCTTTCTCGGCGACCGACCGTATCATTGCCATCGGCTCCGACCGGATGATGGCCGCGGTCGCGCAGGCAAGGCACGCTGTGCTCAAGCCGTTCCTTAAGGCTCGGCACGTGGCGATCGGCTCGATCAACAGCCCGATGCAGTGCATGATGAAGGAGATCTGTGCCCAGTGCCTGCAGCCGCACCGCGACCCGGCGACGGGGAAGACGACCTACGTCTTTTCCTGCTTCAACCAGGACCAGCCGCTGGACGAAGTGGATTTCGGCGCCCTCGCCCAGCGCCTGGCGCAGAACAGCGTGCAGGAGAAGCTCACCGCGCGCTGGATCGCGCGCTGCCTGAAGCAATTGCCGCCGCCCGCCGAGCGCAAGGCAGCCTAGCCGCCGAGGAACAGCCGTGCCACATCGGGATTCTTCAGCAGTTCATCCCCCGGGCCGGCCAGCGCCAATTCACCCGACACCAGCACGTAGCCCAGGTCGGCGAATTCCAGACCCTTCTTCGCGTTCTGCTCGACCATGATGATGGTCTTGCCGTCCTTCTTCTGCAGGTCGCCGAGGATCTCGAACACCATGTCGATGAAGCGCGGCTCCAGGCCGATCGAGGGCTCGTCGACCAGCAGCACTTCCGGCTGCATGACGAGCGCCCGGGATATCTCCAGCAGGCGCCGCTCGCCTCCCGACAGCACGCGCGCCTTGTGGCGGCGGCGCGCCGCCAGGCGCTCGTACTTGGCGAAGATGCGCTCGGCCGCGGCTTTCGCGGCGGCGGTCGATTTCAGCAGGTAGCCGCCCATCCACAGGTTCTCCTCGACCGTCATGTCCGGGAACACCGACTTGTCCTGCAGAATGTAGGCGATGCCCGCCTCCTTCAGCTTGCGGTCAGCGGTGAGCGCGGTGACGTCGCGCCGCGCTGCGCCCTCGCCGACGAAGATCTTGCCGCCGAAAATGCGCGTGAAGCCGAATATTGAATGCAGCACCGTCGACTTGCCGGCGCCGTTCGGCCCGATCAGGCACAGCGACTGTCCCTTGGCGACGTGCAGGGTGAAATCGTGCAGGATTTCCATGTTGCCGTAGCCCGCGCGCAGGCCTTCGATGGACACGAACGGCGTGTCGCGCGCGTGCTTGCGCAGCTCGTCCGCGCCGACGACGACGCGCATCTGCTCGGCTTCGCGCGCGACGTCGTCCACCGAGATGACGGTATCGACGTCACCGATGTGATATCCGCCGGCGCGCCCGCTCGAAGCGCTGCTCATCAGTGCGCTCCCAGGTAGGCGTCGATCACGCGCTGGTCGTCCTGGATCTTCTCCGGCGGCCCTTCGGCGAGCAGCTCGCCGTGCGACATGCAGTAGATATGGTCGGCGAGGTTCATGATGACGCGCATGTTGTGCTCGATCACGAACAGCGTGATGCCGAAATCCTTGTTCGCGCGCTTCAGGCGGTCGACCAGGCCGTTGATCAGCGTCGGGTTGATGCCGGCGGTCGGCTCGTCGAGCAGCAGCACCTTGGGTTCGTTCATCAGCGCCATGGCGAACTCGAGCAGCCGCTGCTGCCCGAACGACAGCGAGCCCGCCACCAGATTGCGCTTGGAGTACAGGCCGACGAATTCCAGCAGCCGTTCGGCGCGCTCGATCAGCTCGGGCGGATAGCGCCGGAACATGTCGCGCCAGCCGCTTTCGCGGTGCGGCAGCGAGATCAGCATGTTGCGGATGCAGTCCATCTTCCCGAACACCCGCGTCTGCTGGAAGGTGCGCAGCATGCCGAGGCGCGCGATGGACTGCACGTTGAGGCGGGAGATTTCGTGACCCTCGAAGCGGATCGATCCGCTGTCGATCGGGTGATAGCCGACGACCGAATTGAACAGTGTGGTCTTGCCGGAGCCGTTCGGCCCGATCAGGCCGGTGATGCCGCCGTTCGCGACGCGCATCGACACGTTGTGGTTGGCGACGACGCCGCCGAACGCCTTGGTGACGCCCTCGATCTCGATGACGGGAACGCTCATGCGCCTCCGTCGGCCTTCAACGGCTTCGCCGGCGGCGCCTCCATCTGCGCGTCGAACCACCCCGGCTTGCGCGCACGCACCCAGCCCAGGATGCCCTGCTGGAAATACACCACGTTGACGATGATCAGCAGCCCGAGCACCACGTACTGCCAGCCAAGCAGGTAGGTCCAGGTCACCTCGCGCAGCGCATAGAACAGCGTGGCGCCGATGACCGGGCCCCACAAGGTGCCTTTGCCGCCGAGCAGCGCCATCGCCACCATGAAGATGCCGAACGTGAGCGTTGGATAGGCCGTCTCCATCGGCTCGATGAAGCCGGTCATGTTGCCGAAGAGCGCCCCGGCGATGCCCAGGAAGAATGCCGACACTGACCAGGCCACCATCTTGTAGCGCCCGGTGTGCAGGCCGAGCGCCTCGGCCTTGTCCTCGTCGTCGCGAATGGCGTTGATCGCCAGGCTGAAGCGCGTGCGGTAGAGCCAGCGCAGGAACGTGAAGCACAGGATCGTGAGAATCATGCAGGCGGCATAGAAAAATCGTTCGCGCACCCCCGGTCCGCCCGGAAACACCGGCATGGCGATGCCCATCCCGCCCCCGACCCAGTTCCAGGAGTTGGTGAGCTCAGCCGCCGCGATCGCGACGCCCAGCGTGCCGATGGCGAAATACGGGCCGCGCAGGCCGAACAGGATCCAGCTCAGCACGGCGGCCACCAGCATCGGCACGATACCCGCGAGCACCAGCCCGAGCGCGAGCCCCTGGAAGTACTGCGCATCGTCGAAGTCCACGCGAATCGCCCCGCTGGCCGCGGTGTACTCGCCGACGTTGTAGACCGTGCCGATTTGGGTCACGGCGCAGACGTACATGCCAAGCCCGAAGAACAGGATGTTGCCAAGAGAGTTATAGCCCATCTGCCCGCCCATCGTGTCCCAGGTGAGCGCGAACAGGAC
>JBDTMD010000288.1:0-3805 GCA_039934435.1 Burkholderiales bacterium | reverse complement strand
GCGCCACCAGCTCGCGCGGGTTGAACGGCTTGGGCAGGTAGTCGTCGGCGCCCATCTCAAGGCCGACGATGCGATCCACCTCGTCGCCCTTGGCTGTCAGCATGATGATCGCGGGAGCGCCGCCCGCGGCGCGCAGGCGCCGGCAGATGGCGAGGCCGTCCTCGCCCGGCAGCATCAGGTCGAGCACCAGCAGGTCGTAGCGGTCGCGCGCGAGCTGCTTGTCCATCGCCGGCGCGTCGGCCACCGCGCGCACCTCGAACTTCTGCTCGCCGAGGTAGCGCGTCAGCAGGTCGCGCAGGCGCTGGTCGTCGTCGACCACCAGGATGCGGGTTTTGAGCTCGGCCATGGGGTTACCGAATGTTACAGAATCCGCGGCGCAGCCACTTTACACTGTGCGCCATGAGACTGGCCGTCGCCCTGTTGCTTGCCGCCGTGTGCGCCGCGTACGCGCCGGCGCCCGCGCATGCCCAGGACCGCGGCTGGCGCGGCGGGCAGAAGCAGGGCCTCGTGCCGAGCGAGCGCGGGCGCGGCAATCGCGAGGAGCTGCGCCGCGAGCGCACGGAAAGCCGCAGCGAGCGGCGCGAGCAGCGCTTCACGCCCGCGGAGCGCGAGAAGCTGCGCCAGGACCTACTCGACGCCAACCGCGAGATGAAACGCAAATAGAGACAGACTTCATTTTTCTCATCTGCAAATGAGAAAAATGAGGTCTGTCCCCATTTAAAGCAGGTGGGCGATGGAGTTGGCGTAGTAGCGCAGCAGCGGCAGTTCCTCGGTGCGCGCGTAGTACAGGCCTTCGCGCTCGCCGACCAGCCGACGCAATGTCAGCATGCGCAAGCCGACGCGCACCGCGTAGTCGAAGTCCTTGCGCGGCACGTAGATGTGCGCACCGCGCGCCGCCAGGGTCTCGACCAGGGCGCCGACGTCGGCCTTTAGCTCGAGCTCCGAGATCGCTTTCTCGCCGTGGCGCACGAATACGGTGGCGATCAGGGGTACCGGCAGCACCGGCACGATCTTCCCCACGGTGTCCATCAGGTGCCGACCGAGCTCGGTCATGGCGCGCCGGCGCTCGTCGCCGCCCAGCTTGTGGAAGTCCAGACCGCGCTCGCGGCAGTAGGCGCGCATGGAAACCGGGGCGCCGAAGTTGACGCAGGCGTAGCCGAAGCGGTGCCATTCGCTGCGCACCATCAGCCACAGGTTGCGCAGGAAGAAGCGCAGCGTGGTGCCCAGCGCGCGCAGCTTGCCGCGCGGCGTCGCCTCCGGATCGAGCGCGCGCAGCAGCGTGCGGTCCTCGAGCACGCGGTCGTAATTGATGCCGAGCGGCACGAACACCAGGTCGCGCTCGCCGTCATTGCGGAATCCCCGCATCATGTAGTCGATGGCGCCGAGCTTGGGCTCGCGCATGCGCCCGTCGCGCGTCAGGCCGCCCTCGGGGAACACCGCCTGCGGCACGCCGGCCTCGGTGGCCATGACGATGTAGCGCTCGAGGACGCGCCGATAGAGCTCGTCGCGCGAATTGCGGCGCACGAAGTAGGCGCCCATCGAGCGGATCAGCGCCGACAGCGGCCAGATGCGCGCCCATTCCCCCACCGCGTACGAAAGCGCAGTCTGGTCGGCGGCGAGGTAGCCCGCCAGCACGTAGTCCATGTTCGAGCGGTGGTTCATCACGAATACCACGGTGGATTCGGGTTGGACGCGCTGCAGGTTCTCGGCGTCGACGTAGCCCAGGCGCACGCGATACAGCAGCTGCGCGAAGCGCTTGCCGACCCAGTAGCCGACGCGAAAGTACAGGTAGGCGTTGAACGCCGGTACCGTCTCGCGCGCGTAGCGCTCGACGCGGTGCAGCGCGGCGGTGACGGAAACATCGTGCTCGCGCGCAAACTGCTCGGCGGCCTGCTGCACCTTGGGATCGGTGAGCAGGCGGTGGATCAGGGCCTGGCGGCGCGTGCGCTGGAACGGCCGGATGCCGATGCGCAGCCGCTGGCCCATCTCGTCGATCACCTGGTTCGCCGGATGCGTCACCATCCAGCGCAGCGCCGGCATCAGCACGTGTTCGTAGAACGCCCAGGCGGCGAGGACCGCGCCGCCGATCGCCAGCCACAGTGGAATCGAAACGCTGTCCTGCATCCCCCCTCCTCGGGGGCAGTCTAGCCTAACGGCCGCGGCGCTCGCGCTGGAACAGGTACAGGCCGCTCGAGACGACGATCGCCGCGCCGATCCACACCGCGGCGTCGGGCACGCTGCCGAACACGAGATAGCCGAACAGCGCCATGTACAAGATCTGCTGGTAGAGGAACGGCGCCAGCGTGCTCGCCGGCGCGTAGCGGTGCGCCAACGCAAGCAAGTAGTGCCCGGTGCCGCCGAACACGCCCATCAGGCACAGCAGCAGCCCTTCGAAGGCGCCGGGCGGCGACTGCCACGCGACGAGCGCGAACGGCGCCAGCACCACGCTCGCCACCACCGCCGGCAGGAACTGGATGGTCTCGGGCGGATCGTAGGCCGCGAGCTTGCGCGTCATCAGGTTGAAGGCGGCGTACAGCACGGCGTTGAACAGCGACAGCAGCATCGCCGGATGAAACGCCGCCGAGCCCGGGCGCACGATCACCAGCACGCCGGCGAAGCCGATGAGAATCGCCGCCCAGCGCCGGGCGTCCATTCTCTCGCCGAGCAGTGGCGCGCTCATCACGGCGATGAGGATCGGCACCGTGAAGAAGATCGACGCCGTGACCGTGAGCTGCAGGAACTGCAGCGCCCAGAAATTCATGCCGGTCATGACACAGAACATCAGGCCGCGCACGACGTGCCAGCGCAGGTGGCGGGTGCGCACCAGCGCGCGGCCGCGGATCGGGAACAGCAGCGCCGCGGCGAGCAGCGCCTGAGTCAGAAAGCGCAGCCAAACCACGATGATCACGGGCGTGCTCTGCACCAGCCATTTCGCGCTGCCGTCGAGCAGCGTGAACATGACGTAGGTGAGCGAGATGATGCCGATGCCGGTGAGGCGGTTCCGCGCGCTGTCGGCGTGGAGCACTACAGTGCGCGCGTCACCGCGCTCGTCACGGCGCGCGTGTCGTGCACGCCGCCGAGATCGGGGGTGAACACCTGCTCCTCGGTGGTGCGCTCGATCGCCTGCATCAGGCGCGCGGCGGCCTGCGGCTCGCCCAGGTGCTCGAGCATCATGGCCGCGGTCCAGAAGGTGGCGATCGGGTTGGCGACGCCCTTGCCGGTGATGTCGAAGGCCGAGCCGTGGATCGGCTCGAACATCGACGGAAATTTCTTCTCCGGGTTCAGGTTCGCCGTCGGCGCGATCCCGAGGGATCCACTCAACGCCGCGGCAAGGTCCGACAGAATGTCGGCGTGCAGGTTGGTGGCGACGATGGTGTCGAGCGAGCCGGGCTTGAGCACCATGCGCGTGGTCATGGCGTCTACCAGGATGCGGTCGGTCTTCACGTCCGGGTATTTCTTCGCCACCTCGTAGAAGATCTCGTCCCACAGCACCATGCCGTGGCGCTGCGCGTTCGACTTGGTCACCAGCGTCAGCAGCTTGCGCGGGCGCTTTTTCGCCAGCTCGAAGGCAAAGCGATGGATGCGCTCGACGCCGGTGCGCGTGAAGACGGAAGTTTCGGTGGCGATCTCTTCGGGCAGGCCGGTATGCACGCGCCCGCCCGAGCCCGAGTATTCGCCCTCGGAATTCTCGCGGATGATCACCCAGTCGATGTCCTTGCCATTGGCCAGGGGGCTGGTTACGCCCGGCAGCACGCGCGACGGGCGCACGTTGGCGTACTGGTCGAAGCCCTGGCAGATCGGCAAT